>CAINWJ010000034.1 GCA_903854455.1 Candidatus Peribacteria bacterium
AAAACCATCCTTGTCGTCGAGCATGATCTGCCGTTCATTCAGAAGATCTGCGACCGTGTCATTGTTCTGGATGTCGGTGAGGTCGTTCTCTCCGGTACCGCGCACGACATCCGGCATCATCCCAAGCTGAAGGAGTTGTACTTCGGAGCGGATCCGACAGATTGACGAAAGGATTTCAAAGAAACCAACGAAACCAAAGAAAAAGGAACCTCGTTGGTTTCTTTGATTTCCTTGGACTCCTCCGTTTCCTCTCCGTCTGTTGTTTTGCTACTACATCAACTCCTGCTTGTTCATTCTCATCACCCCTTGCTACCATCCCGCCCAATTCCCCCACATTCCTATGAAGCGCTCTATTCTCCTCGGGTCCATACTGACTCTCCTCCTCACTGGCTGCGGTGGTCCAGCCACTGTCCGCATCGGGTTCATCGGTCCTCTGACGGGTGATGCTGCCACGATGGGTAAAGATACTCTAAAAGGTGTGCAGATGGCGGTGGATGAGATGAATGCTGCCGGTGGGATTGGCGGCAAGCAGGTCGAATTGATTGCCGAAGACGGTCGGTGCAATGGCGGCGATGCCGCTTCGGCTGCACAGAAGCTCGTGAATGTGGACAAAGTTCAATCGATCATCGGTGGTACCTGCAGCTCCGAGACACTGGCAGCAGCACCCATCGCAGGAGCAGCCAAGATCATTGCTATCTCTCCGGTCAGCTCGAGTCCAAAGCTCACGGGATTCTCGCCGTACCAGTTCCGCAATTATCCCAGTGATGCGTACCGTACCAAAGCATTCGGCACGTTTTTCCAGAAGAATGGACTCAAGAAGATTGCCATCATCACTGAGAACACGGATTTCTGCCAGGGTATCAGGAGCGGTATCAAGGAGAATTTGCCTGCAGGTGCAATCATTGCTTTTGACGAGGTTGTCGATCCTGGAACCAAGGATTACCGCACGCTGATGACGCGACTCAAGGCTACGGATTTTGATGCCTTCGTGCTCAACGGTCAGTCCGATGCAACGAATGGTGAGATGGCCAAGCAGCTTCGTGCGCTCGGAATGACGCAAACGATCATCGGTCCGGACTCCGTGGATTCAGATTCATTCCCGGTGATTGCCGGGAGTGCGTCCGAAGGAGTGCTGGCAATCTCCGCACCAACGGTGGATGAGACGAATCCCAAGGGTGCCGCTTTTGCGAAGACGTACAATGATCGCTTCGGCAAGCCAACATGGAGTCTCTACTTCGCAGCGCTGGCGTACGACGCTGCAACGGTGGCCCTGCAAACACTCAAGGAAGCAGGACCTGGTGATGCCCAACGCGCCGCATTGCTTGCCATCAAAGATTTTCAGGGAGTCGCCGGGACGTTCCACTTCGACCAAAACGGCGATGTCGTCGGGATGCCGTACGGGCTCAAGGAATTCAAGAATGGCAAGTCGGTGCTGAGGGAGGTTATTCCTGTGAATTGAAGCATGGACAATACATTGGGGAGCGGGTGTCTACCCGCTGATAATCAGGTAGAGACGCCCCGCCGGGGCGTCTCTACAATCCCATTCGTTGTTTGTGCCGCAGGTAGATACCTGCTCCCAAAACTATCATTGATGTTTCTCCTAGCATTTCTATTGATACCATAGCCTCATGCAGCTCCTGCTCAACGCCCTCATCGCCGGCTCCTTCGCCGCCTTGCTCGCAAGCGGTCTGGCACTGGTGTACGGCGTGATGGGAGTGTTCAATTTGGCACTGGGTCAGATGGCGCTCATCGGCGGGTACGTGTGCTGGTGGTGTGTCGCGGTTGCCGGTTTGCCGTTGCCGGTTGCGATTGTCTGCTCGCTCGTCGTCTCATTGATTCTCGCCTGGATCAGCTTCGATCTCTTCGTTCAGCCATTTCAGCGACGTCACCGCTTTCTTCCCATCGTTACGACCATCGCACTCAGCATGCTGCTGGACGGCTTGATTCTGATCGTGTTCCACGAAGAACCCAGATCGATCCTGGCATCGGGTCAGCGTCTACTCCACATCGGCGATGCCATTCTTTCAGTGGAACAACTGGTACTGATTTGCGTCACGATTCTGTTCCTGTCCGTCCTGGTCTGGGTACTCACGTCGACACCGTTTGGCAGGAAGGTTCGTGCGACGGTCCAGCATCCGGAAGCGGCAACCAGCCTCGGGATGAACGGTCCGCTGCTCCGGCGATCACTCTTCATCCTGAGTGCGCTGTGTGCCGCATGCGGCGGCATCTACGTCGGGATCGATCAGAACTTGTCACCGACTCTCGGGATGCACCTGACAGTCAAGGCGTACGCAGCGGTCATCGCCGGAGGACGTGGGAGTCTCAAGGGTGCCATCCTCTTCGCATTCATTATCGCACTACTGGAGCAACTGGCCATCGGGCTCCCGTGGTTCGGCGTGTACATTCCCGCCGGGTACCAGGGGACGGTGGCACTGCTCGTGATCGTCATTCTCCTTCTCTGGAAGCCCGAAGGCGTCTTCGGCTCCCGGCTCCGTTCTTCGTAAGATTCATGAATTTCTTCTGGCATCTATTGGCGATGATCGGGATGGATCTCCTGTCCGTCCTCAGCTACAACTTGCTTTTTGGTCGGGGGAAGATCCTGTACTTCGGACCCTTGGCTGTTTCCATGGCGGCGGGATACGGAGTGTTCGTCACACGCGATTGGACGGGGAGCTATCTTCTCAGCCTGCCGGTCGGTCTGATACTTGCTTCGGGGATATCACTTGTGTTCGCATGGATGGCGCTGCGTCTCACCGATGATGCCATCGGCATTCTGTCGCTTGCGGTATCTCTCGGTGCTATGGCGGTGATCCTGAACTGGAACTCCGTCACCGGCGGCGCCATGGGTATCACACGCATTCCTCGCATGCAGGGCATAGAGTCACTGCCTGCATTTGCCATTGCTTCCATTGTCATCGGTCTCGGTTGGGCATGGCTGATGCTGCAGGTGGATCGCTCACGGATCGGACGAAATCTGAAAGCACTCTCCGAACATTCTGAAGCTGCCGCATCGGTGGGCATCAGCAGGGCGCGGACGTATGTGATCGCATTCCTGATTGCTGGCATCGGAGTCACGCTTTCCAACGTTCTGTATCCGCAATATCTGGGTCTGGTGTATCCCTCGGACTTCGGGTTCCAGTACCTCGTGTTCTTCATGATGTGCGTCATCGCCGGCAAACCCGGCAGCGTCCCCGGTGTCACCATCGCGACGATTTTGTTGGCTCTGGTGAAAGAGGGGATCCGCTTCATCGATCTGCCAATCAGCCTGGTCGGTCCGCTGCGCTTAATGATCTACGGATTGATCTTGATCATTGCGTTGTACGTGCGAAGGAAGGAGATGTTTCCGGTGCAGAGGACAGTGTGATTCCCTCACCCCTGGCCCTCTCCCCCGGTGGGGGAGGGGGAACATCAAAAATTAGCAAGCAGGCTCATTGAAGAAATTGCCGATTCCCCTCTCCCTCCGGGAGAGGGGTTAGGGGTGAGGGAGCTACCGTGGTTTCAGCATCACAATCTCCCGTCCCACGAACTGATCACTCCGTCGGTAGAGCATGCTGAAGTGACCGGGGATGGCGGGATCGGTGTGCGGTGGTAAGACTGGCGTGTACTGGAGCTCGGCAGCCACCTGCCAGACCTTCTCCAAGTGAATCATCTTCTTCTGGGCGTACCAGACCGGGACGGTCATCACGATTGGAATACCCGGCAGTGATGCGGCGCAGTTCTTGAGGAATGCGATCGTCAGGTCGTCGGCCTTCTTCCTGAGCCCTTCCACTTCCTTGATGGTTGGTCGGTCGGTGAGTGCGGGACCGAGCGTACCTTCCGTCACGATGACATTCGGCTTCTCTTTGAGCTCGAACGGCTTGGTCGCATCCTGCTTCCAGATCTCGCAGGCGGGTTCCTTCTTCGCCAGTTTGTAGATTTTCCGCGCCCAGTCCACGTTCTTGGTCGTACCGTTCACTGCCTTCAGGCTGATGTCGGACGCCAGGACGGACTGCCCCCTGAGCAACGCTTCCAACGGAATGACGCCGGTGCCGCAGAAGGGATCAAGAATTGTGAGGATCCTGCCCTTTGTTTCCCGACCCTGACCCTGACCCTTCGCAAGGTATTCTCCAAAATTCAGTAGCATCTGCGCCAGCTTCGGTGGTAACAATCCCACCGTCGTATCGCGTACCGGCTTCTCGATGTCCCGAAGCGTGTACGCCTTCACGTCCTGTGCCGCGACCGTCTTGCCGATCCACAGATCATTCTTGTCCGCCAGCACCACGATCTCGCAGCCGGACTTGGGATCCAGCAATCCTTCGTCATGCAGCTGGATGGGCTTTGGAGGATTGCCCGGACCGCCGACGTAGCGGCTCGGGATACTGTGCTGTTTCAGGTATTGCTTACAGTGCTTAAAGAGCTCGTGCGCTTTTTTCGGTGCGACGCCGGTGAGCCTAAGCGAGAATACTGCCTTGCCTTTGACACCCTTGAGTTCCGTCTTGAGCAGTACCGGAAGATCATCGATGCCGACGGCACTCTCACCGGTGATCCGCTTGGCGATCATGATGATGCCGCCGAGGCGGGTTAAGAAATTCTGATCCAGTTCACGTTCCGATTCGAACGTGATGAACGGACCGTCGAAGCGGTGGATGGGACGGAAATCCGGCAGCAGAGCCGAAAGCTCCGCAACCGAAATGGCGGGGTGGATTCCAAGGAGAGCGGCGTAGGAGTGCATGGCTGACAGGATAGAGGGAGAGGGCAGAGTACGCCAGACTGACCGGCTGTTTCGTTGATCGATGACTGCCGTCGGAGGTACCCTCATTTCATATGACTCTCCACGAAGCAAAACAACTATTCCGGGCGCAACTGCGTGAGCTGCTGGTGATGACCGCTCCGGGCAGGGGAGTCGCCAAGAACGGCGATGAAGCTGCGCGGCTCTTTCTTGCGGATTACTTAAAGAAGAACGTGCTCACGACCGGCACCATCGATTCCATGCGCGAGCTGATTGAAGAATTTCGCAGGCGTGCGCCGCGGATGTCTGTGCTCAAGTGCATCGACGGTCGTGTCCACGGCAGCAAGGGCAAGGGCTACCCGCCCACGACCGTCGGGTTCCTCCGGACGGAAGGCTGCAAGCTGAGTACCAGCGAATCCAACACCGTCTTCTGGTCCAAGATGAGTGCGCTGGAGCTGGACGCCATGCACAACACGCCCGGTATGCCGCCGGTGTTCATCGCACTCGCTCATACCGCACGCCAGGGTCACGGTTGCGCCGCACAGTCGAAAGCAGGATTGTCGGAAGAAGAGGTGATCAGGAATTCCATCAGTGACGTCGAGCACCATGCCAAGGCGGTTCGGAGTCGTTACACATCCGATCAGATGTTCGCGATTCACGGCATCACGGATACGGATGACATGGCGGAGACGCTGTTCTTTCAGGATGGGACGGAATTGAGTAGCGCACGGATCATCGAAGCAGTCGGCATCCAGAATCCTGCGGATGTATTCACACCGGCGTTCCTCCGGCAGATCATCGCCGATGATTCCATCACCCGTTACGTCGGCAAGGTGACAGTCGAGTCGCTCATGACCGGCATTGCGCCTCCCATCTTCTGCGACCTCACCTCCGCCATCGCCATGGAGGTGTACCTCATGAAGCAGATCACGGATGGCAATACCGGCATCATCAACCCTGCGGTGTTCAAGGCTATAGACGCGGTTCTCGGTCGCATCAAGCACCTGCCGTCGTCACTGCGTTTGCCGTTCATGTACCAGACGGCCTGGAACATCGCGTATGCGCTCTTCCAGCGCAACAGGATGAAGAGGTTCAGTGCCGAGGAGCGCGAGCGGCACCTGGAACATGCCGAGTCCCACATCTGCTACGGCGAAGGATTTGAACTACTGTTCCGGAATCAGGCGATCCTCGCCAAGACCGGTCGCGGCGATGATCGGGAAGCGCTGCGCGTTGCCAAGAACGTGCTGGATGGCAACCGTGCGAAGTACGCGCAGGCTGGTCGTCCGCAGCCACATCTTCCTATCGTCCACATCAACGTGGAGGTGCCGGGCGAACTCACCAACTGGCTCGGGTTCAACAGATCCGTCCTCGTGAAGTTGCAGGAGATGATGGCGCGGGTGAAGGATGTCTTCGGCTCGGAGGCAGTCTGCATGATGACCACGTACTCCTACGCCACGCAGAAGCAGTTCTTTCCGGTGCAGGTCAATACCGCTGAGACGCGCCGTCCCGAGAACACATCATCTTTTCCCGTGGACATCGCCGTCGGTCTGTCCGAGTCACGTGAGTTCAAATCGGTCCTCCGCTACCGCGAGGCGAGTTTCTCCGAGTTCGTGGCGTATTAGTGAGCGCACTGTAATCAGGTGCTGATTTCCTGCACGGTTCCCGCATCCTGCACTATTCTGCTGTGGTCATCGGGATTGACTTCCACGGTGAAGATATCGAGCTCGGGAGTCAGACGACCGTACGATACTCGTTACTGCTGATCTTGGGTTTCTGGATCGATCAACATTCCCGCAGATCAGGTTTTCCCTGTCTGCAGGCATGCCGCACGGGCGATGATTTTAATGGGTTTCCCTTTGGCGTTCTTTTTCGCCGGAAGTGCCTTTACGATGTCATCTACTTCTTTCCTAAGCGATTTCAGAGTCTCAGGATTGTCAGTGAGTACCACCACCATGATGGGATCGTGACCTGAACCATGTGGTCCAGTGAGAATCTCAATCGCTGTCGTCAGATGCAGCTTAAAATCCGCCGCTCCTATTCGATCATCCTCGTACATTCCACGACTGATATCCATCCCCTGCGGGAGACGGTGATCGTTGCGGTTGAAACTTCGGTTCGGACCGAGGTCCGTAACATAGATCGTGGTTGCAGGGTGCGCTTTCGGGCAGTCAGCGGTTTTCATAAGCTTCGGGATCACTGGGCGGTTCGTCAGTTTCCCCAGCTCTTCTTCGAGGAGCTGCCCCTGTTTCAAATCATACGCGGCAACCTCGCCCGGCTTGCACTCATCCTGTTTCTTGCCCGTTGTCATCCGGTAAGCGATAGCAGCAGCACCGCACTCGTCATCCTCTCCATGGAACGTGATGACGATGGGACCGGAACTATCACGGACATCCGGAGACTCCATGATGCGCTTGGCGCGCTCGGCAGGGGAGAGGACCATCGGCTTTCCGTCCTCGCCCACTCCCAAAATGTATGTACCGGCATTACCTGAAAAGCACGAGCAAACAGCTTCCTTTCCTTCGACGTCGTGCACTCTCTCGTCGATACAGCTGATGGACGTACCTGTAGTTTCGACTATAGCTTCTTCCGCATGAAGGGCATCCAGATATTCCTGGAGTGCTGTATCGGATTCCAGGATTGCTTTTTCCATTGCGTCTCCCCCACGGTCGTTATGCCCTTTTTTTCTCGCTGCTTCGACTGCGTGCTTGTCATGATCTGCCGCCGCAGTATGATGCCTTGAGTTAGCAGGGTCGGCAGCGCGAACGGAGGACGGGGGTGCAGGGAGGAGGCTGGCTCCCATCAGAATGATTTTTAGCAAAGTACTTGCGCGTCTCGTCGCATCATTGATTGTTGCCCCCGCTCGTCTCGATTGAGGACGCTCAGTTTGGGGTTGTTCGGTCAGAGTGTGTTCAGGAGGACGCCACATAGAAAAAAGTTGCCCGCTCTTTTAATAGTTGTTTCTTTGGGAGTCAAGGATCTTGGATGTTATTGCTGGTTTCAGTGGCAATGCCATGGAGCGCCATTGACATCAGAAATTAATATATCTCACACAACAATCCAGAACTTCAATCAACTATCCTTGGCTTTCAGATAACAAAAAAGTGACGTCTAAGTCCCTTGGCATCTCCTGCTCTTTCACATAGGATGCCTCATTGAATAACGAACTGATCATTTCCTCTCTTTCCACCATTCTATGGATCAGATGACGCTCCTCCCGCATACGTCCCATGCCACCAAGGCTGCACACGGTACGACCGGTACGGTCAGCCAGGTCATCGGTGCCGTGGTGGACTGCCGCTTCCCGGCGGATGCTCTGCCGCCCATCTATACGGCGCTTCGCACGAAGATCGGGAAGGAGGATCTGACACTGGAGGTTCAGCAGCATTTGGACGGAGGGATCGTCCGCGCGGTTGCCATGGGAGCGACGGAAGGATTGCGCCGGGGAGTCGAGGTGAAGAGTCTCGGAACGCCCATCATGGTGCCGGTCGGTCCGACATCGCTCGGTCGCATGATCGACGTGCTCGGCAATCCCATCGACGGCATGCCGCCGATCGTTTCGAAGAAGATGTACCCCATCCACCGCGATCCTCCCTCGTTTACCGATCAGTCGACGGAAACGGAAGTGCTGGAGACCGGTATCAAAGTCATCGATCTCATCTGTCCCATTCTCAAAGGTGGCAAGGTCGGTCTGTTCGGTGGTGCCGGTGTCGGCAAGACCGTCGTCGTGAAGGAGCTCATCCGCAACATCGCGGAAGAGCACGGAGGATTCTCCGTCTTCGCCGGAGTGGGGGAGAGAAGCCGTGAAGGAAACGATCTCTACGGTGAGATGAAGGAGTCCGGTGTGCTGGACAAAACCGCACTCGTCTTCGGTCAGATGAACGAGCCGCCGGGACCACGTCTTAGAGTCGCTCTGTCAGGCTTGGCGATCGCCGAGTACTTCCGTGACGAGGAGCAGCGCGACGTGCTGCTGTTCATCGACAACATCTTCCGCTTCACTCAGGCCGGTGCAGAACTCTCCGCTCTCCTGGGGCGCATTCCGTCCGCTGTCGGGTACCAGCCCACACTCGCGACCGAAATGGGTCAGCTGCAGGAGCGCATCACGTCCACAAGCAAAGGATCAATTACGTCCGTGCAGGCGGTCTACGTTCCCGCCGATGACTTCACCGATCCGGCACCTGCCACGACCTTCGGTCACCTGGACTCCACGATTGTGTTGACCCGCTCGCTCGCTGAGCTCGGCATTTACCCCGCCGTCGATCCGCTGGATTCCGCCTCATCGATTCTTTCTCCAGAGGTCGTCGGACAAGAACACTACGACACTGCCCGCGGCGTGCAGAAGGTTCTCCAGCGCTACAAGGAACTCCAGGACATCATCGCCATCCTCGGTATGGAGGAACTATCTGAAGAAGATCGTCTCTCCGTTCAGCGCGCTCGCAAGATCCAGCGTTTCCTCTCGCAGCCGTTCTTCGTCGCCGAGGTCTTCACCGGCTTCCCGGGCAAGTTCGTCCCGATGAAGGAGACGGTGAGGGGATTCAAAGAAATATTGGAGGGAAAATATGACAGTATTCCCGAGCAGGCGTTTTATATGAAGGGAGGGATCGAAGAGGTCAAAGCGTAAGTGAGTATTCAGTATTTGGTATCGAGTATCCAGTATGCCCACCATCCAAGCTCCACAGGCACAGAAGATCAAATCATTTACGGATTTGGTTGCTTGGCGCGAAGGTCACAAGCTTGTTATTGCCATCTATATTGCGACGAAAGCTTTTCCCAAGGAAGAGATATTCGGTCTCGTCAATCAATTGCGACGGGCATCAGTCTCTATTACTTCGAATATCGCGGAGGGCTTCGGCAAGAGGACAATCCGAGAAAAAACACAGTTCTATTCCACGTCACTCGGTTCACTTCATGAGGTACAGAATCAATTATTGATTGCCAGAGATGTAAGCATCCTTTCTCCAGCTGATTTTGATCGACTGGCTGGTCAAACTGTGATCGTCAGCAAGCTCATCAATGGATTGATGAAGAGTGCCCCTTCAGGATACTGAATACTCCATACTCGATACTGCATACTTTCCCGATGCTCCACGTTGAACTCATCACCCCCGAAGGCATTGCTCACAGCGAAGACGCCGTCTCCGTCACGCTGCCGACAGCGGATGGCGAGATCACGGTACTCACAGGCCACGTGCCGCTCGTCAGTGCACTGGCTCCCGGCTCGATGATCGTCCGATCGAAAGATGGCGAATCACTCTTCGCCGTCGCGCGCGGAGTGGTGGAAGTGGGTCCGACGTCGGTCCGGGTTCTCTCCGACATCGCCGATCGCGCGGAGGGACTGGAGGAAACCGCCATCCAACAGGCGAAGGAGCGTGCGGAGAAACTGGTATCCGAGCAGCGTCACGATGCCGAAGGATTTGCCGAAGCGACCGCAATTCTCGAGAAAGAACTCGCACGCCTTCGCGTCGTTCGTCGCCGTCCTTCCCGCAGAAATCGCACATGAATACGCTGTCGCCATTACCGGCACCAGAGAAGGGATCAGGGATCAGTGATCAGGGATCAGGAAGCCCGAAGTCAAACTCCAACAATTTATTGCAGGGGATCGGTCTCGTCTGGGAGCTGGGGTGGATCATTGCCGTTCCCGTCGTCATCCTTGGATTCGGCGGTGCGTGGTTGGACAAGAAGTGGGGGACTGCGCCGTGGCTGGTGCTTGCAGGGTTTGCGATTTCATTCATTCTTTCGCTTGCTGCAGCCATTCAGAGAGTCAAAGAGTATTTGAAGACTGCCCCGTAAGACCATTGATTTTTTCTCCATTTTCTGAAATGTTCTCACTTGCAACATGACCACTCTCGAAACCCCCACACTGGCATCCGAGATCATCGGATACATCGGCAGCTTCGAGATCCGCAATACCATGCTCATGGCATGGATAGCGATGGCGATACTGACGATCGTCGCGTTGTCCCTGAATGCAACCAAGTACAAGCGTGTCCCCGGCAGATTTCAGGCGATGATGGAGATGATCGTCGAGGGGCTCTTCAACTTCTGTGACTCTATTTTGCAAGATAAGAAGATCACACGCATTGCGTTCCCATTGGTCGCAACACTTTTCATTTTCATTCTTCTCAATAACTGGATGGGCATTCTTCCCGGTGTTGGAAGCATCATGATTACCGCAAATCATGGCGGACATCCCGTTACGTTTCCGCTCTTCAGATCGATGAATGCCGACGTGAACGTCACGCTGGCATTCTCGCTGATCTCCGTGATTTTCACGCAGGTGCTTGGCGTCGTCACCATCGGGATTCTCCCGTACCTCTCCAAGTACTTCGTGGCTCCGTGGAAGTCGCCGTACCTCATCGGCACCTTCGTCGGCATTCTGGAGTTCATCGGAGAGTTCGCCCGCTTGGTTTCGTTCACCTTCCGTCTCTTTGGCAACATCTTCGCCGGTGAGGTGCTGCTGGTCGTCACGTTCTTCTTCGTCCCCTACATCATGCCGATCCCGTTCCTCGGCATGGAGCTCTTCGTCGGCGTCATCCAGGCGCTGGTGTTCGCCATGCTCACCCTCGTCTTCATCAAGATGGCGGTGACGGCACATGATCATGCGGAACATGAGGCGCATCCGGCCTAACCGAATTTTCAATTTACAATTTACAATTTTCCATTTCCCCCCATTCCTATGGCAACTGAAGTTGCAAACGAAGCCGCCGGCACCGTGAAGGCCGTCTACGAGACCGCCATCCTGCTCGGCTCCAAGAACATCGCGACCGCGCTCGCCATGACGTTCGGCCCCATGGGTGCCGCTATCGGTATTGGTTTGATTGGCGGACGTGCGACCGAAGCTATCGGACGCAATCCAGAGGCTGCATCCAAGATTCAGACAGCGATGATTCTGATGGCAGCCTTTGCGGAAGCGATTGCCATCTATTGCTTGGTTATTGCTCTTATTCTCAGATTCGTCTGATTTTATTGATTTTTTGTAGAATGACATTTTGTTCTTCGGGGACACTGTGTCGTCCGTGTGCACTTATTCCTTCCAGCCTTTCCACAAGATTCCCATGGAAATATTTTCCACTCTCGGTATCAACGGCCCTCTCCTGATCGCGCAGATCGTCAACTTCGTGATCATCGCGGGCGTGCTCACCTACTTCATCTACCGCCCGATCCTCAACCTGATCGACGCCAGGCGTGAGAGCATCCGCAAGTCCATGGAGGATGTCGATCGCATCCAGAAGCAGAAGACGGAGATGGAGGAAGCCCGCAGGGTGGAGGTCCGCAAGATCGCCGAGGAAGGCAAGAAGCTCTTAGAGCAGGCTAAGGGTGACGTTGCCAAGGAGAAGGACAAGATGCTCGTCGCCGCACGCAAGGAAGCCGACGACTTCGTGGAGCGCGGCAAGCGCCAGCTCGACGCGGAGCGGACGCGCATGGTGAGCGATGTGGAGAAAGCCGCCTCGTCCCTCGTGATCCGTCTGACGCAGACCATTCTGGAGCGCGAGTTCACTTCTGCCGATCAGGACCGACTCTTAAAGACTCTCGAAAAGTCCATTTCCACTCCCGCCCATGCCACGAAGTGATCAACATGCCGTTGCCACAGCGCTCGCAGCACTCTCGAGCGTCATTCCTGAGAAGGATCTCACCGCGGTCTGTGACCGTGCGTTGGATCTGATCGCCGCGGGCGGTTCCGCCGACTTCGCCGGGTTCCTCACACTGGTGGAGAAATCACTCGAGCGCAGCGGGCAGGTTGTCTTTGCAACTCTCGCGACTCCGACCGGTACCGTCACTGCCGAGCGGAAGGCATCCATCGTTTCGGCGCTCCAGAAGAAGATGAAGAAGCCCGTCGTTCTGCGCGAAACAGCCGATCCGTCGCTCCTCGGTGGCGCACGCCTGACTGTCGGCGACGACCTCTACGATCTTTCTCTTTCGAGCGATTTGCACGCCATTGTGGCTGCATGATCTGCGGGGCAGCAAGCCCCGCGTTGTGATTCATCCTGCGTTGCGGGGCAGCAGCCCCGCGCTACCCACTACCTACTACCCACCACCCACCCGTTCATCACTCCCCGTTCGTCTATGTCTCCCACCCCCTCCGCATTTCTCTCTACACTCGAGCAGCGCATCAAGTCCTACAAGAAGGACGTCCGTCAGGAACACGTCGGCACCGTCGTCGAGATTGGTGACGGTGTGGCAACGATCGAAGGTCTTTCATCGATCGGTTCCGCCGAAATGATCGACTTCGGACACGGCGTCTTCGGAAGTGCCCTGAACCTCGCAACGGATACCGTTGGCGCAGTCATCCTGGGTGACTATACGAAGATCAAGGAAGGGGACACGGTGAAGGCGACCGGCAAAATCCTCTCGGTTCCGGTTGGCGAGCAGCTCATCGGACGTGTCGTATCACCGCTTGGGGAAGCCAAGGATGGCGGACCTGCCATCACGACCGAGAAATTGTATCCGGTGGAGAAGATCGCGCCGCGTGTCATCGAGCGCAAGTCCGTCACGACTCCGCTGCAGACCGGCATCACCGCCATCGACGCCATGATTCCGATCGGCCGCGGACAGCGCGAGCTCATCATCGGTGACCGTCAGACCGGCAAGACCGCCGTGGCACTCGACGCCATCGTGAACCAGAAGCGCACGCAGAACACGGATCGTCCGGTCATCTGCATCTACGTCGCCATCGGTCAGAAGGAATCCAAAGTTGCGAAGATCGTCGCGGAACTGAAGAAGCGCGGCGCCATGGACTACACCATCGTTGTCACGGCAGGCGCATCCGAATCAGCCGCACTCTCGTACATCGCACCGTTCGCCGGTTGTGCCATGGGCGAGTACTTCGTCGATCAGGGCAAAGATGTCCTCTGCATCTACGACGACCTCTCGCGCCATGCTTGGGCGTACCGCCAGATTTCACTCATCCTCCGCCGTCCCCCAGGACGCGAGGCGTACCCCGGTGACGTGTTCTACCTCCACTCCCGTTTGCTGGAGCGTGCGGTCTGTCTGGATGATTCGCGCGGTGGCGGGACACTCACCGCTCTGCCGATCATCGAAACGCAGGCAGGTGACGTTTCCGCGTACATCCCGACGAACGTCATCTCCATCACCGACGGTCAGATCTACCTGGAATCCGATCTGTTCTACAAAGGCATCCGTCCCGCACTCAACGTCGGTATCTCCGTCTCCCGCGTCGGTTCCGCTGCGCAGAGGAAATCCATGAAGAAAGTCGCCGGCAAGCTCCGTCTCGACATGGCCCAGTACCGCGAGCTCGCGGTCTTCGCGCAGTTCGGATCCGATCTCGACAGCGCCACCAAGAAGCAGCTCGATCGCGGTGTTCGCTTGAACGAGGTCTTGAAGCAGAAGCAGTTCGAGCCGCTCAGTGTTGGAGAGCAGGTTGCCATCCTGTACGCCGCTGTGAACGGTTACCTGGATGATGTGCAAGTGGAGCGCGTGAAGGAGTTCGAGCGCGCACTGACCGCATTCCTTCTCTCCCGCCACGCAGCTATCATGACGGTTCTCGAAGCCGAGATCACGAAGGAGGTGGAGCCCAAGCTCAAGGCCGCCATCGAGGAATTCAAGAAGCAGTATTCATGAGTATTCAGTATCAAGTATCCAGTATTTAGTATCTCGAAATGCCTCGGTCCAAACCCCTCGATACTCCATACTGGATACTGAATACTTGTCATTTGTACCCTTAACCATCCTCCTACCCAACGTTCTATCGCCCGCAGCCTCCGCGACATCCGGCGTAAAATTAAGGCCGTCAAATCGACACGGCAGGTGACCAAAGCCATGGAGCTGGTCGCCGGGTCCAAGATGCGCCGTGCCGTGCAGAATGCGCAGTTGCTCCGGAGCTACGCCCTCGCCGCGTGGAAGATCCTCCAGCGCATCGGCATGCAGGCGGTGGAGGAGCATCCGTTCCTGAAGCAGCGTCCGCTGAAGCGTGTGCTGACCGTCCTCCTGACGTCCGACCGCGGTCTCTGCGGCAGTCTGAATGCGAATCTCTGCCGTGCCGCCGAGAAGTACGTGACGCGGCTACATGAATCGGGCATCACCGCCGTCGATTTTGTCGGCGTCGGTCGCAAGGGGCAGCAGTTCCTTGCGCGCATGAAGCATCCGGTCGTCGCGGCGTTCCCCGCCATGAGCAATCATCCGGTATTCCGTGACATTCTGCCCCTCACCCGCTTCATTCTCGGTCAGTTCAGGGAAGGGAAGTATGATCACGTCGTCATCATCCATCCGGACTTCGTGTCTCCCTTGATTCAGGAAGTGGAGGTGAAGGTCTTACTCCCGCTCTCCCGCGACAGCCTCCGAGAGCTCACCACGACGTATTTGCATGGCAGCAGGAAATCAGCCCGCGAGACTGGCGAGGAACTGACGGCATCATCAGCCGGCATTCTCTTCGAGCCGTCGCCGGAAGAAGTGCTGAATTCCATTCTCCCGCAGCTCACCGAAATGCAGATCTATCAGGCGGTGCTGGAAACCGCTGCGAGCGAGCATTCCGCCCGTATGGTTGCTATGCGCAATGCCTCGGACAACGCTTCCGACATCCTCGATGATCTGACGTTGACGTACAACCAGACGCGGCAGGCGGGGATTACAGGGGAATTGGCTGAGTTATCGGCAGCAGCAGCTGCGATGGGATAGGTT
>CAINWJ010000035.1 GCA_903854455.1 Candidatus Peribacteria bacterium
GCTGCGGGAACAACAATAGCTAACAGCCAATTGCTACAAGCTAAAAGCCTAACCCACTGGCACGAAACACCAATCTATGCTATCATATGAGGAATCCTATGCACCTCTCCCGCACAACCTATGAACGGCTTGCCATAGCACTCGGAGCATCTGCTGCAGCCGCAACACTCTGGATCCCCGGAGCCGCGGCGGCAGTCTACGGCGGTGGCGGCATCAAAGAAGGTCTGCTGATGGCATCGGGGCTCGGCGGCATCGCAAGCATCATGAGCATCACGGATCTCATCATCGTCGTCATCAACTTCATTCTGAACATTGTGCTCCTGATCGCCGTGCTGGCAATCATCGTCGCAGGCGTGTACCTGATCATCAGCAACGGCGAGGAAGGTCAGAAGGACAAGGCAAAAACGATCATCATGTACTGCGTCGCCGGCATCGCACTCATCATGCTGGCACGCGTCATCGTCATCTTCGTCAACAGCATCTTCTAAACCATGCACCATCTGCATTTCTGCAAACGGCCATCGCTCATCCTGCTGGCACTGACCGCGATCATTTCCGCAACAATCTCTCTCAGTGACAGTCGTGCCGCCGATGCAGATGTCATTCGCGTGGAGGCCGGTCAAACCATTGAAATCGGAACGGATACGACGTCGCCCAATGCACAGTTCAGCTGGATCCTGACGAAGGATCGGCAGTTCATCGGCGCACAGCGGACCAGGTTCTTCCAGACACGACTTGCCGAGGCGGGAACCTACACGCTGGATGTCAGCATCCAGAACCCGACGTCCAGCGAGAGCGACTACCGTGCGTTCACGCTACTCGTGAGTGCGCCCACCGGAGCCAACAATCCTTCACCGAGCATCGATACTGGGAATGACACTTTTACTGCGGTACTCCGTACAGATCCGGCAATCATCAACGGAACGGTCTACCTTCCTCCGGAAGGCGGAATCATCATGCTGGATCCGTCGCAATCGAAGGGATCCATCGCCTCGTACTCGTTCGACCTGGATAGCACGGTTGATACGGATAGCGACGGCAATCCATTCAATGACCTGGATAATCAGGGAACCATTTCCGAGCGCCAGGGTACGATCCTCTTTCTCTTCATGCTGCCGAAAGCCGGCAATAGAACCGTGAGTCTGACTGTCACCGATCTCTCCTCAGGGCGCACTGCCAACACATCGGTCGGCATCGCATTCTCGGCTCCGCCGGCAGGACAGCAGCAGCCGGCCGTCAATCAAACCGTCCAAGGACCCATCGGCATGGAAATCGACGGACTGAGCGTGACATTCACTTCGCGGCTGGATCCAGCGCTGACACAGGGAAAGCAGCTGCTCAGTGAGTGGGATTTCGGCGATCACTTGAAGAGTCTCCTCGATACTCCGCGTCACACGTACAGCGCACCGGGAACGTACACGGTTGCACTCACCGTCCGGGATATCACCAATGGATCCATCGTCTACTCCGGCACCGCATCCATTGATGTCAGCGCACCACTCGCGCCTCCGTCATCCACGGCGTCGCAACCAACATCGAGTGCTCCATCTGCCACGGAATCTTCTTCATCCAGTTCCGCATCAACGGGCACGACGACATCGAAACTCCCCATCGGTTCCATCCTGACCGTCGGCTTCATCCTCCTGATCATCCTGGCATTCGCCGTCGGACTCTTCTTCGTCTTCCAGTGGCTCAAGGGCAAGACAACGGCGTCACTCCAGAAGACGCTGGAGAAGATGGAGGGATCGATCGTCGGGAAAGAATCAAAAGCTCCATCCGCCGCAACACCGGAACCGCTTAAGCTCAAGAAAGAGGCTCCCAAAGCCACTCTTCCGCCACTGGACATCGCCGATCGTGAGAAGGGAAAATCTGAATTTACGTCACGGACCCGCACCAATGAGACACCGGTTTCGACGTCCGGACCCGTACCGGCTTGGCTAGCCAATGCCGGTGCAAAGAGTACGCCGACGACGCCGGCTCCGGCTGTAACGACACCGGCGAAACCTGCTTTCGCTCCCGCTACCAATGGGAATACCGCACCGGCTGCACCGAGCTGGCTGACGCAGACGCCGGCATCATCGCCTGCCCCGGCTCCGAGGTCCGCTCCTGTTCCTCCTGCAGCCAATCAGGCGGCAGTGACACCTCCGTGGCTTGCGAAAGCACAGAGCATGACTGCGGCTCCATCGGTTTCTCAGTCGGCAACGCCTTCAACGCCAGTGACGGCAATCAAGCCTCCATCGCCGGCTCCGGCTCCCGCTCCGACACTTGAGCCGGCACCAGCACCGAAGCCGATGGCAACTCCCCCTCCTGTCACCCCGGCTCCCGCTCCTGCACCAGCACAGACTGCAACCAAACCATTGGCATCGCTTGCAGCCAATCCTCCTCCGGCGCCGTCAAAAGCACCTGAACAGGCTATGACAGTACCGAAGCCACAGGCAGTGATAGCCCCAACCACTCCGGCTCCGGTTGCTCCGATCACGCAATCGGCTCCGGTACAACCGAATATTCCGGCACCAACGCCGATCAAACCGTCGCCGACTCCGGCGAAGACACAGGATGAGAAATCTGCTGCGCCTCCGTCCCCTCCCGTGCCAGCGCAACCCAAACCACAATCGGTCGCGCCGACACCGTCACCTGCTCCCACACCTCCGGCTCCCACGCAGCAATCAAAACCTGTGGTGAAAGAAATAGCTCCCGCCGATGACATCCTGCCAACATCCGCTCCCATGCCGATCGCGAAGAAGGCGGAAGATGCCGAACCTCCGATAGCGATCATTCAGGCGGATAGTCTCAACAAGAAATAAACCAAAAAAGAAGATGATGATCAACAAACCTCAGTCATATGATTTGAAAGTATTCTGGGGCGAGCTTTGGTACAACGCTCGAACCGATATTACCGAAACCTTCAGGAGACTCCAAGGCGCGTTCGCGCTCCTGCAGGCGGCTTCTTGATGCCTTGCCGGTATCGATTATCTAGGAATGGCTCCTGAGGAGTCATGGTGCGCTTATGGGTCTGAGCAAGGAAAGCACTGGATGATGGCATCCACGGGCAGCGACTCACGTCTGACCTATTCATTTACCCTACCCTTGAGATTGCTCTACACTTCTGCACTATGAACGGACAAGTCCTTACAAGCTTGGCAATACTCAAGGTGAATTGGGATCGAAATCAGAGGTATATCGACAACTTCATTCCTTTCGTTGCTGAGTGTCTTCGTCTTGCTCCTCAATCTGAGGTGGCAGTGGCACAGATTCAGGAGATGATTACGACTACCTTTGGAATCAGGATTCCTCAAGGGGCACTGAAGACAATCCTGAAAGCAGCTGAGAGGAAAGGATATGTGAAGAGGCAATCGGGAATCTATTATAAAAATCAGGAATGCCTAGAGAGTGTCACCCTTTCACAGGATAGAGAGCAGATGCTCCGCGAATACGAGTCTCTGTCGCGAAAGCTTGTCGCCTTCGTACACGAGAAATTCGGCATTGAATGGTCAGCTGAAAGTACTGATGCCGCCTTGCTCGGATTTGTGCAGATACACGCAGCTCCTATTCTCGCAGCATGTATCGAAGGTCAGCCCATAGCAACCCCATCGACGACTACTCAAATTGAATATGCAGTTGCCTCCTTCATAGCGGACCTTGAGAAGGCCGATCCTGAGGGGTTCAGATATCTCGAATCAGTTGTGAAAGGGAGCATGCTGGTCAGTGTTCTCTATTACCCCGACATAGGGAAGGTACAACAACGATTCCGTAATGTTGAAGTGTACCTCGATACGAATTTCCTGCTCAGATCGCTAGGCCTATCAGGCGCTCCGATACAAGAAGCATATCTTGAGCTGCTTGATCTCCTCTATGCGCTTGGCGCAGACCTGTGCTGCTTTGAGCATACGAGAGATGAGATACGAGGAATCTTGGAGGCAGCAGAGGCCGCAGTAAGGAATCATCATGCTTCTGACGTACGCATCGGAGAGAATATCGAATTTCTGATCCAGGCAGGCTACAAATCGAGCGATATCCAACTGATACTAAATCGTCTGATTCCATCCCTCTCTGGTCTTCATGTTCGACTAAGGAGCAAGCCTGCTTTCGATCGAAGATATGCCGTTGACGAGAACGGATTGAGTTCGATCCTACGGCAGGATGTAGGTTATCCCCGAGAAGAATCTCTCCGTAACGATATCGTATCTCTGGCTTCTGTCGTTGCCCTTAGGAAGGGTGCTACTCCTTCACAGATTGAATCATGCTCCGCAATTTTTGTGACCACTAACCAGAGACTGGTTCGAGCAAGTCGTAGGTTCTTCAATGAGAGAGGTGGTGTCCCCGTCTGTGTGGCGGACGATCTCTTCACGACTGTGGTTTGGCTTAAGCAGCCGCTTGCTGCCCCCGATCTCCCACGGAAGAGGATTGTCGCTGATTGCTACGCAGCTCTTAATCCAACAGATATCTTGTGGAAGAAGTACATTGTAGAGATCCACAAGCTCTTACAGGCAGGCAACATCACGGAAGAGGATTTCGAATTACTCCGCTACTCCTCCGAAGCAAAGCAGATGCTCATGGAAGTAACGGAGGGGAACACAGAAGCATTTGCAGAGGGGACAGTTAAGGAAGTCCTTGAAAGGGCCAAAGCTTCGATCCGAGCAGGGACGGAAGACAAGCTTCATGAAGAGGCAAAGCGCAGACAGGAGGTCGAGAAAGAACTGCAGAAGTCTCGTGCGCACATCCAAGCACGTGATCATCGAATCCACTCTCTCAGTCGAAGATCC
>CAINWJ010000036.1 GCA_903854455.1 Candidatus Peribacteria bacterium
CAGTTTCTGGATTGCTGCTTTGAATCTCTCGCCGCGCTCTTCGAAGTTTTTGAAGTGGCTGTAGCTCGGGGCGGAGGGGGAGAGGAGGACGATGCCGCCCGCCTCCCTCACCCCGGCTCGCTTTGCTCGCCACCCCTCTCCCGGCGGGAGAGGGGAATCGCATTGCTCTTTTATTTTTCTCATCACGTTATTGGTGTCATTCAATACTTCATCGTTAGTGAATCTGAGAGTTCGTATTTCGTATTCTCTCAAAGCGGCTTCGCGCTCCTGATCGTTCTGTCGACGTTCGTTAGTATCGTGAATGGGCCCGTCAACTTCGATAGCGAGTCGGCATTCGTCGCAGTAGAAATCCAGTATCTTCGAACCGAACGGGTGCTGTCTGCGGAACTTTTTTCCGGTGTTGCCGCCTCTCAGTAGTTGCCAAAGGAATTTCTCAGCTTTTGTGGGTTCTTTTCGCATCGTGCGGGCAAAGTGAAGAATTGTCGCATCCATTGGCTTCTTCGCGATCATTTCTTGTTCCATATCGTTCCCCTTCCCCCCTCGGGGGAAGGGGTCAGGGGATGAGGGAGCTGAGCCGGGAAAGCAGTCAAAGGCTGAAGGGAAGCGGCTGGCGGCAATCTTTACTGCTTCTTCGATTGTCTCCACTTCCACGCACTCAATTTTCGCCTTCGTCTTCTTGATCGCCTTTCCGATTGTCGATCCGCTGTCTGGCAGGAGAATTGCCGTTTTGACTTTTGATTTTTTCAATCTGGCAGCCAACGGCGAGAAGTCGTACCCACGATCCTGGCCTCCCAGGATGATCGTCGTGACATTGTCTCCCAGCGCATCCAGTGCGGCGATGGCAGATTGAGGCGTTGTAGAGATAGAATCGTCGACCCACTCGAAACCGTGATGGATTCCAAGCGACTGGAGCCGGTGCGAGAGTCCACGGAACTTCTTGATCGTTTCTAGTGCATCATCCGGATCGACACCGATGTGAAGAGCGACCTGGTACGCCGCGGCGATGTTGCTGAGGTTATGCGCGCCTTTGAGGAGAATTTGATCGAGTGTCACTGGCGAATCCTTGGCAGAGAAGGCGATCTTCTTGCCGCGGCTTTCACTCGCTATCATGTTCGATTCTCTGGATTCACCATTGAAGAACACGACATCATTCTTGGTCTGGAAACGCGTGATGTGCTTCTTCGCCTCCAAGTAGGCTTCCAGCGATCCGTGGTAATCCAGGTGTTCGGGAAAGAAAGAAGTGACGACGGCGATGTGAGGACTCGATGTCAGATCCATGAGTTGGTAACTGCTCATCTCCTGAACAAATATTGTATTCGATCTCGCATCTTCGATGTGGCTGATAGCAGGTTCGCCGATGTTGCCGATGAGATAGCTCTTCGCTTTCAGCTGCCGGCTATTTGCTTTAAGGATTTCGTAGATCAGAGTTGAAGTTGTGCTCTTTCCTTTGGATCCGGTGATGCCGATGATCAGCGCGCCGGACTCCTGAATGGTGTCGAAGAATATCTGTGTGGAGCTTGTAAGCTTTTGGCTATTAGCTATGAGCTCTTTGCATGGAGGAATGCCTGGAGATTTGATCAAGACATCGAACTTATCCAGATTTTCCAGCCATCCGGTACCTACTTGTTTCCAGTATTTCTTCGGGACCTCGATCTTGTCATTCTTATCCGCAACGGTGATCTCGCATCCGGGAGCATATTTCTCCAGTGCTGTTGCCATTGCCTGACCTTCCTTGCCGAAGCCCAGGATGCAGATGTTCTTGCCGGCGAGGGAGCGGATGTGCACGGGGAAAGGGTATAGGGGAATAGGGGTATAGGGGAATAGTGGAGTAAGGGAACAGGAGTGCAGGTATATGAAACAGGAAGAATTGCAGTATTGGTATGTAGCGCGAGCCTCGGGCGAGCGGTCAGGCGAACGTCGCGTTCGCTTTCTTCCATCGCCATTGCCAATTTCTGAGACCGGCAAGTTCCGGATTACTCCACGTGTATTCCATCGCATGATTCAGATCATCAGTATCCCTGATGAGATGATCGTAGCTCTCCGTCTGCCAGAATCTTCCGCTTCGATTCAGGATCGCGTTCGCTGTCTTTGCCGTGAACGATTTCCACGATCGAAGAATGGTTGTGAGCGTATGACTTGTTATTGGCTTCACAACCACATGAACATGATTGGGCATGATGCACCAAGCGAAGAGTGTGTAGTTCTTGTTTTCAAAGAAGCGCAATGCATCTGCGACGATTTTTGCAATGCGCTCATCTTTGAGCCAGCAGGATCCATATCCGTTCCGGAGGAATCGTTCAATGGATTCTCTCTGTAGCGTCAAGAGGTGCAGACGTTCGTGCGCAGAAAGTTCGCGCTTCATCTGACGTGCGGTTTTCTCAATATCCTCTTTCTCCCATTGGATTGCCGCGATCTTCGTTTGAGGGATGGAATCTGCAAGCCTGAAGCAGACAGCGTAGATGCCGCCTTCCTTACTCCAGTGCGGGAGCAGCCTTCCCTGACGCTTGATGATTGGTTCCTGATCCATTGTTAAGCCGAATCCTACCACAGGCGGGCGGATGACCGTCCGGTCGGACGGGTGCCCGCAGGATCGCTCGCCCGAGGCTCGCATCACGCCTTGCCTCGGCGAAGTCTGCGGCTAATACACCTCCTTCAAATAACACTCTTCACATACCACTTTCTCGCTGCGCTCGGGCTGATAGCTTGTAGCTATTGGCTTCTGGCACTTGGCACATGTCCTATTCCACAACTTCCGCGGATTCCGGAGCAGCAGACGGCGGTCATAGCGTTCGTCGGGATGCAGATGCGGAACGGGCAATTTCTGACGACGGTAGAAATCCAGTTCCTGCTTCACGATCCGGAAGGGGCGTTTCGTTACTTCGCACATCAGCGCCCAGTTCAGGATGTCATCCGGAATCTGCTCGATCGAATCAGGTAATGCTGCTGCCTCGATCGTCTTCGTGACATTCGGCTTCTTCTCGGTGATCTGGCGCCAGTAGAACCCACGTTCCTTCGCTTCCGATTTGGAGAGCGGTAGGTACTCCTGCGCGAGTGATTCGTTGTAGCCGAATGGACTGAGCGATGGCGGGAAATATCGTCCCCATTCGTTCGTTCTTCGCATGTGCTCAATGATCTTCGGCATCAACGCTTCGTACTCTTCCTTCGTGTACTGCTTATTGAGAATGCAATACTTCTTCTGCTTCAGTCCGATGCACCCGAAGCAATCCGTGCAGCTATAGGACTGCGCCGAGTAGAGCATGTTGCGGCAGTGGAAGACGTAGAGGCAGTACGCGACGTTGTAGGTTTCGATGGTTCCCAGCGTGTCGTAGGCCAGTTCAGGTTTCAGGTACATGTTGGAGCCGTCGTAGACATCCTTCACGTTCACGCCGACGGTGACGTACTTGCAGTCCTGGCTCTCATTGACGTCGTAGCACTCAGTGCAGCGCTGGGAATTTTCGATGAAATCTCCGCTGCAGTCCTCACTGTTCACGATGTGCACGGCGCGATGGATCATTGTTTTGCGAAGTTTCACAAGTTCTTGTTTCATCTCTTCCATCTTCTGGAATGAACCACGGAATTCTTCGACTTTCTTCAGATATTCCTCCTTCGGTAGCGGCTTGTTTCGGAAGTAGTACTGCTTCTTATGGAGGTTGGAGCACAGGCAGCAGTCACTGCAGCCGATCAGATCAGTCGAGAACCAGCAGTCGCGGCAGTTTTTGGAGAATGAGACGGATGTGCAGTTGTATGAGTTATAGACCGAGAAGCAGTCGTAGCAGAGCTCGCTGCCGTACAGGAACGAGCAGTCCGCTGAGCTCTTGCAACTCTGGTAGAGCTTGCCGTACATGCAGTCTTCGTCGTACTCGGATGAGTTGATCAGGTAGCAGTTTTTGGAGTACGCGGTCCCAGCGGTGTACTCGCTGTTCTCATTTGCCAGAACGTTCATGCCGAGCCGCGGCGACGCTTTATGAAGATCAGCAAACTGGTCGAAGAATGGTCTGTTGAAATCGTACGGTCTGCCCTGATCGATGCCGTCACGCGTTGCGTCATTCCAATCTTCGGGCGTATAGACGATATCCGGTTCTCCCCAGAGCGGCTCTTCGTGGTAGATCGACACCATTTCCTTTCCGTTCACCACCTTCCGCTTGTAGAACGCTCGCTCATTTCTGTGGCACGTTCGGATCCTGAGCCGGCATTCCGGGCAGAAGACGGGGAGCGGGGGATTGATGGAGGTCTTTCCGAAGGTGAAGGTCATTTTCTTCAGGAAAGCTTCTTCGTCGGGAGAGATCTCGAATGAGGATTGGCACCAGTGGTTGAGGCAGATTCTCTGCATAGGGGAGAGTGTATCAGAGTGGGGATACAACGTAGGATGTTTAGCGCGAGCCTCGGGCGAGCGGTCGGGCGAACGTCCGTGTTCGCCAGTTTCTGTAGCATGCGGGCACGATGCTCGATGGACTGCTCGCCCGAGGCTCGCACTACGCCTTGTGTCAATACACTTCCTTCAAATAACACTCCTCACAGTAGACTTTCTCGGGTCTCTCCGGCGCATACGAGCTCTCCAGTTCCTTTCCGCACTTCATGCATTCCCGCTTCCAGAGTTGCCGTGGGTTTCTTCGCTGAATGCGCTCAACATGGCGTTGGTCAAAACATTTTCGCGGCAGCGGAAGATTGTGCTGACGATACAGAGCCAGTTCCTGCGGAATAATCTTGTACGGTTTGCCGCTTGTTTCACACATCAGAATTTTCTGCACAATGTCATCAGGAACATCTTTGATGTCGTCAGGGAGAGTAGGGGAAGGGCCTTGGTAGGCAGATGTTTGCGCTTCGGTATCTGTCTTCCACTTGAATCCTTGTTTCTTCGCATTGTTCTCAGTGAGCGGGAAGTACTCCTGTGCAACAGTTTCGTTGTAGCCGAAAGGCGAGAGTGCGGCTGGGAGCTGCTGGCCCCATTCGCCGGTCTTCTCCATGTGCTTCACGATCTTTGCTTTCAGCGCCTTGTACTCATTTTCTGAGTACTGCTTGTTGAAAATGCAGAACTTCTGTTTCTTGAGCCCCGAGCAGCCGAAGCAGTCTTCGCAGTGCTGGCAGTGGTCGATGTATTGCGAGTTTTTCGAATAGAAGCTGATGAATGTGAATTGGGTATTGTACTGTCCGATCGTCGCAATCGTTCCGTAGCAGAGCTCAGAGTTTTCGACGACGACGTGACCGTCGTAGCAGTCCTTTGATTTGAAGCTGAAAATTAAGTAACCGCAGTCCTCCAGGTCTCCGGAGTCGTAACATTCGATGCAGTTTCGGCAGTGGACGATGTGGTCGCCAGTGACGTTGTCGTTTCCATTGCCGTCGTAGTACTGGTGGATCTGCTGTGAAGCTGCCCGTGTACGGAATGCCGTTTCTGCTGCTTCGAGTGATGCTGCACTGCCAGTATTCAGTTCTCTGAGCTTCTGTAGGTAGTCGGCTTTGGAATGCGGTTCGTTGAAGATATGAAATTCCTTGTTCCGGAGTCCAAAGCACCCGAAGCAGTCGCTGCAGCTTTTGCAGTCACTCAGGAAGAAGCTGTCGCGGCAGTTGTGGCATCTCTCGGAGAATGCCAGGTTGTACGATTCGGAACAGTCAATGCACTCGATCAAAAGCGTACTCTTGAAGCAGTTGATGCATTCGATGCATGAGACACAAGTGTCGATGCCGTAGGAGTAGTAGCATTCCTCGTCGTGGTCCGAGACGAAGATCATAAAGCAGTTTTTGTCCTGCTGTGCGCCGTTCGTGAAGTCGCTGTTGACGTTCTGGGACGTGAAGACCGAGATCTTCGGGGCATCGTGCATCAGTTCATTGAATTGATCGAAGAACGGACGATTGAAGTCGAAGTCACGTCCGAACGAGAGCCCGTCCCATTTATCCGTATGCCACTCGTGCTGGTCGTAAACTTTGTAGGGACTGTCCGGCGCATACACCGAGATGATTTGCTTGCCGGTGAGGTCGCACTTGCGATGATAGAGCCGTCGTTCATTACGCCACGCGAAGCGTTCCTGCCTGCGGCAGGTAGGACAGAGAGCGGGGGAGGGCATGTTGATGGTGTCCAGGAATTTCTTCTGGGCGGGTGGGACAGAGAATGCCGAGTGACAGAGGGGGCAGGACATGCGAGTGAGGAGAGGATTAAGAAGAGGAGAGGATGAGAGGAGGAGAAAATGAATCAGTCCCGCAGCCGGGACGCCGCATCCCGGAGTGATGATCTTCAATATCAAATTCTGAGTGCATTGTATTGACAATCTGTTATAAATCAATAACATTGCACATATCAGCCCAGATTAATAGTTATGAATTTCGTTTCAAATAAGCTATAATATTGGATTCTAACCATCTGTAGTAATTTCATTACAACATCTATGATTACCACTGAACTTCAAGCACTTGGCCTCTCCTTCGATGAAGCGAAGGTGTACTACGCACTCCTCCAGCTCGGCGGCTCGTACGTCAGCGCGATTGCGAAGAAGGCAGGCGTTCATCGTGTGGTGTGTTACAAGATTCTCGATGAGCTTGTCGCGCGCGGACTTGTGAGTAGTTTCACCAAGAGCAACGTCAAGCATTTCGCCATCGAGAGCCCGGCGATTCTGGTCCGCAAGCAGGAGGAGAAGCTCAAGCAGGCCGAACGTTTGCTTCCTCAATTGCTCTCCATTACGAACGATCTGGCCTACAAGCCGAAGATTCAGTACTACGAGGGGCTGGAGGGAATGAAGAACATCTTCGAGGAGACACTGACGGCGACAGGCGAACTGGTCGGCTACACGAATCTGGCGGATCTCCCGAAGGTCATCCCTGAAGATTATTTGCGGGAGTATGCCGTTCGCAAGATTGCCAAGAAGCTCAAGACCCGGATGCTCTCGCCGCATACACCGGCAGCGCTCAAGTATCTGAAAACGTACTATCCGAAGGGATTTGATCAGAATCTGGTTGAAATACTGTTCGTGAATCCCCGGGAGTTTCTCTTCGAGTACGAGATCACGGTCTACGGCGACAAAGTTGCGATTCTGTCATTGAATCCGCAGGAACGCATGGGGCTGATCATCGAGAGTCCGGTGTATGCCAAGACGCAGCGCGCGGCGTTCCAGCTGGCGTGGCTGGGGGCGACGAGTTTCGTGGCGAAGTAGCGCGAGCTTATAGCGAGCGATTAGGCGAACGTAGAGTTCGCAGTCTTCTGTGCGGGCACGACCCGCTCGGACGGGTGCCCGCAGGACCGCTCGCCCGAGGCTCGCGTTACAACTGCAACTCAATACACTTCCTTCAAATAACACCCTTCGGCTTCGCCTCAGGGCAAGCTCCTTCATCAGTACACTTCTTCCAGATAACAGGATTCACATACCACTTTCTCTGATCTCTCGGGAGGATAGGTCGTCGCGATCAGCTTTTGGCAATTGGTGCATTCTCGGTTCCAGAGTTTGCGTGGGTTTCGCAGAGACATTCTCTGTTTATAGCGTTCATCGGGATGCAGGCGATGCATCGGCAAGCCTATTTTGCGCAACAGATCCAGTTCCTTCCGTATGATGCGGAACGGACGCTTCGTTCGGTCACACTCGATTGCCCAGTTTACGATGTCATCCGGAATGTCATCGATGTCATCCGGTAATTGGCTTGCGGGGATGATTCTCTCGACCTTCGGTGCTTCATCGACGTGATGTCGCCACTGCCATCCGCGGTTCAACGCTTCGTCTTTCCGGAGCGGGAAATATTCCTCGGCAATTGTCTCATTGTATGCGAATGGCGAGAGTGACACCGGAAAGAATTCACCCCATTCTCCATCCTTTCGCATGCGCTCAATGATCTTCGGAACGAGGGTTTCGTATTCCTCCTGTGAGTACTGCCTGTTGAGGATGCAGTATTCTTTCCGCTTCAAGCCAGCACAACCGAAGAGATGTTTGCAGTAGAAGCACTCGGAAGAGTAATGACAGTCGTACGTGTCCCAGCAGTAGATTCCACCAATGCAAGAGTGGCTGTTGACTGGACTGAGGCATTCGTACGACAGCTCTGCGCCGGGACAATAATTGATGTCACAGGAGTCCTTCGTCCCGCCGTGCGCATTGATCACAACGTAGCGGCAGTCTTCGAATTTCCCCCCGTTGAAGCAGGCGTGGGCATTCCGGCTTTCGATGAGATCGTCGCCTGTCACGTTCTCGCAGGAGCGGTTGTGTGTAGCGCGGAAGGGGAGTGTCAGGAAGAATGCAACCGCTTTTCCGTGCAGCTCTGCAAGTGATTGCCACAACCGCAGCGATCGGCGTGTTGATTCAAATGTCTCTTTACTCACGGCTTGATTGAAGATGTGGAGCTTCTTTCCCCGGAGATTCTTGCACCCGATGCAATCGTTGCAGCCGATGCAATCGTTGCAGAACAGGAGATTCGTCGAGTTTTCACAGTACTGGCATCCGATGCTCGTTTTCAGATCCGAGCAGCTGAGGCATTCCGCGCAGAGTTCGCACCGGACACTGAAGGAGCAGTCGATTGCGTCCGAAGAGAAGTTCGTCTGAATGCAATGGAAGAGATCCTCCGATTGCAGACAGGAAACAGTCATGTAGCAGTTCTTCGATTTCACTGAGTACGGTGCGTAGTCGCAATTTTCACAGTGGCTGACCACCATGGTCATGCGTGGAACAGCTCTGAATAGTGCGGAGAATTGATCGAGGAACGGACGAGAGAAATCAATTTCCTGACCGTAGTCCAGTGCATTCCATCCATCTTCCCACCACAGGTGGTGATCGTAGGCTTTCACCGGATTTTCTGGTGAGTAGAACGAGATCATATCTTTTCCCGTGAGGTCGCATGTGCGTCGGTACAGGAAGCGTTCGTTACGGAATGACAGGCGTCGTTGCAACCGGCAGTCGGGGCAGAGCGCGGGAGGCGGGATTGATTCCTTCTTTCCATTGAATACGGGAGAAACTTTTTCATAAAATTGGAGATCTGCATCGGTGATCTCGAAGGAGGATTTGCACCAGGGATTGGCACAGGTTATCTGCATGAGGAGATTCTATCTGAATGCACCGCGCCCGAGAACGGGCGCTCCTCTATTTAATTTGGAGCAGCCGTTCCCGGCTGCGGTGATAACAATCAATACACTTCTTTTATGTAGCAATTTTCACAGTACACAATCTCCGTCCTTTCGGGTCCAAAACTCGTTTCGATCTCCTTCCCGCACTTCGCACACTTCCGGTTCCAGAGTTTCCGTGGCGTCTGCAGCGTGAAGCGTTCCTTCTGCCGCTGCTCGAAGCACTTATCCGGTACGGGTACTCCTATCGATCGATAAAAGCTCAGTTCTTGCGGCACGATCTTGTATTTCTTGCCTGTGACACTGCATTGCAGGATTTCCTCGCAAAGATCGTCGCTGACCTGCGTGATGTCGTCCGGCAGGGGAGTCGGCGTCAATGATTTCTCTTTGGGGTCTTCATCCAGCCAGCGCCATTCTTGTGCCAGTGCTTCATCCCGTTTGAGTGGAAAGTAATCGTGTGCGTTGGTTTCGTTGTAGGCGAAGGGCGAGAGATTTGTCGGGATGAATTCACCCCATGAACCACTCGCTTCGTTCACCCTGAGCGCCGACGAAGGGCTCGGGTTCATGGCAAGGCCTCTCATACGCTTAATAATCTTCGGCACGAGTTCGTTGTACTCGGCTTCGGAATACTGCTTGTTCAGGATGCAGAACTGCTTGTACCTGAGTCCGCAGCAGCCGAAGCAGTGAGATGAGTTGAGGCATTGATTACAGCAGAGCAAATCCGTATTGCTGTCCCAGCACTCGTTACTGAACAGAACATTCCGGCAGTTGTAGCCGCAGTTGATCGTTTCGTAGATCAGCTCGCAGCCGCGACCCCAGGATGCATAATCCATGCAATCTTTGGCTTGGACCAGCGATTGCGTGTACCGACAATCTTCACACTCGCGGCACTCGTAGGCGTCGAGCGTGTTCTTGCAATGGTCGATGTAGTTGCCGCGGACGTTCTCGTTCACCATTCCCATGTATTCCCGAACGATCATGTTCTTCTTCAGTTCAGCGAAGCGCTTCTTTAGGAGTTCCGTGGTTGAGCGGATATGCAGAGTCGTTCCTGCGAGCTGCGATCGATACTCTTCTTCGGAGTACTGCTTGTTATCGATGCAAAACTGTTTCTGCGTCAGGTTGGTGCAGAACATGCAGTTACTACAGCCTGTGCAGCCCTTCAGGAATGCCGAGTTGCTACAGTTCTTGCAGGACTCCACCCATCGGCAGTCGTAGCACTCGTAGCTATCGACGGTTTGGTAGCAGCGTTCGCTTTTGTGTGTATTGAGGCAATCCACGCAGTTGCGGCAGTTTGTGAGGTGCACGGAGTAGTAGCAATCTTCGGAGAAATTTGAGGTGAAGATCATGTAGCAGTTCTTGTCGTTGCTTGCACGATTGCAATACTCCGCATTCTCCATGTTGGCCTGTTGGATGAGCGACATCTTCGGCACGACCTTCATGAGTTCGCCGAACTGCGGCCAGAATGGACGGGAGAGATCGACGGATCGGCCATAGGACAGCGGATCCCATTTGTCAGAGAACCAGGCATCTTTGGCATACACCACGTACGGGCTATCCTCGGGGTACATCGCAATCATTTCTCTGTGCGTCAGGTCACATGTCCGCTTGTAGAGTGATCTCTCATTGCGGAACGCCAGCCGCCGCTGCATCCGGCACTGCGGGCAGATGGTGGGTGGTGGGATCAATTCTTTCTTCCCATTGAAGATTGGGCTGACTTTTTCGAGGAACTGCAGATCGGCATCGGAAATGTCGAAGGGGGATTTGCACCAGGGATTGGCACAGAGTTTCTGCATGAAGAAAGTGTATCAGAGAGGGTCGGGTATCAGGGTCAGGGTCGGGAATCGGTAGGGCAAGATTAATGAACGCCTGACCCTCACCCTGACCCTGACCCTCAGTCACCCAGAATCATTCCCTGAAACTCCTTCGGAATGCAGTGCTCACTACTCGGCTTCAATGTCTTCTCGATTAATGTTTCCGGATCCATCAATGTTGTGCGAATTTCTGCCTGGAACATCTTCATGACCGGCGAATCATTGAAATTCCCGCGCTTCTCGGCGAGCAGGAATGCGGCTTTCGTTTCCTCCGGTGTCCCTACACACTCGAACGGCTTGAACTTCTTGATCCCGAGCAGTTCGCGGTAGAGCGGCAGGTGGTCGGCGTTGTTGAAGAGATTCTTCCCGAACATAGGGACGAGCTTTTTCGCAGGAATGAATGCTGCAAGAATTGCGAAGACGAATCCGCATTTGGAACAAGTAGAACACCAAGGCCGCTGACCGCTGACCGCTGACCGCTGACCGCTCGTCAAGATTTTCCAATTTCTATTGCAGCTCGTCACGCGGTCGAAGTACTGCGGATAGCGGCTGAAGATCTCCGCGATCTTGAGCTCGGAGAATGGACGGAGCGCGCTGAAGTACTGGACATCCGTGCCGATGCATTCTTTCAGGTACCGGCGGAACGCCTTCTCGAACTCCAGTCCTTTGCTCCACTGATGATTGATCTCCAGCCCCTTCCACACCAGGTTGCCTTCGCTGGCACTCCGTTCGGCACTGATGGCAACTGCATCGAAGTCGTAGAGCAGCGCGATGAGGATCGACAGGACCGAGAGGTACGCGGTGATGGGCACGTGACCGTTGAGGGCACCCTCGGCATTGAGGTCGAAGAGGTTGCCGGAGAGTAATCGTTTTACGTTGAAGAGCGGCAGACCGGACGCGTGTGCCAGTTCGTCGATGATCGGATGGGAGCCGCCCATTCTTAGGAGCGTCACGTTCGACGCCGATTTCTTGAGCAGTTCCAGCGTCACCATGGAATCTTTGCCACCGCCGATCGGGACAAGGATACGTGGCTGTGCCGGGATCCTGGGCTGGTAATTGGGCGGTTTGGGCGTCAGCGGCTTGCGTTTGTCATCGACCGGAAAATTGATGAGCCCCCGGAAGTCGATGTCATTCTCGTAGAAGAACTGACCGAGTCCATTCTCATAGACCGAGTTCCAGAAGTTTCCCTCCTGCCGCGTGAGCTTGCCGCTGCCCATGTGCATCGTCTTCGGGAGGCAGGTTTTGTAGTAGCTGATCCCGCCGATCAGGTGCAGTGCCAGCAGCGTCCGCTCGATCATGCCGGACCGTTCCTCCAGATGCTTGGTGAGCGGCTCGTCAGGCAAGATCAGGGTTTCTTCAAATGAAATGGCATTGTCCAGCGCATACCGCAGCACGACCTTCCGGCTGTGCGGGATCCAGTTGTAGCCGGAGAAGTGGAAGACGGAGTATTGCTTCATTAAGAGGAGTGTACGTTGTTTACGTGCTGAAGAATATGACAAGTTATTGCATTTTGATGGTCGAACCTTAGGCTTACAATAGAGGTCATGGAAACCGCTAGAACGATTTTGCGGAAGCCAACGGCAACGGATTATGACGAAGTTCTCGGTTTGCAAAGAAATGAGCAATCAAGACGGTATTTAGGTGGACCGATAGCGAAGGAAGGGTTTCCGGAGAAATTCGAGGCAATTCTCAGTGCTCAGCCTCCTGAGGCATATTGGGTCGTCCGCCAGAAAGAAACGAATGCTTTCATTGGCTTGGTCTGCCTCGCAAAATATCATGATCAGATTCATTATGAAGTGTCATATGAATTTGATCCCGCGTTTTGGGGTGAGGGTTATGGAACGGAAGTCGTCGAAAAGGTTATAGAATATGGTTTCACTGTTTTTTGTTTAGAAGGGATCTATGCTGAAACACAGAAAAGAAATTTCGCTTCAATTCGGCTTCTGGAAAAAGTGGGCATGCAATTCAAAAATCAGATTGAACGATTCGGAGAAGAGCAAGTCGTGTATACCATCAAAAGACCTACGACATAAGTTGCAATTCGATGACGGTAGAGAAGAGGTTACTGAATTCAAGATTTTAACCTGAGTTGATTACAAGATAAATGGCACATTTACCCAAATGGGACTATCAAGAATTACGACAGAAAATTTCGAGGATCTAATAATTGCCAATCAGAAAAGTCAGAGCTAATTTTCACTACCGAAATCTGTGCGTCTTTTTCATTGAGACGCATTACAGAATACTTATATTCGGTACCTCCTTTGTCATTGATAAGACCTACTAAGTAAATTTGATCAAAATGGTGTCTGCCTGCGACAGATTTTGCAACTTTGTTTGGTTCTGCTCTGTGAGCTCCGTCATAGAAAACTACAAGAACTTTTCCGGTAGCATATTTTTCACCATAGGAAGCTTTATGCATGATTGCCTGAATAATTCTCTCCTCTCCTCGTGGAAGACTTGTATTAGGAAAATCCATTGCTGCAACATTTTCTATAATTGTGACTTTGCCACTTCTTTTATCAATAATTACTCCATCACCTTCAGTCGTTTCACCAAAGGTACAATCAACATCATCAACTTGATTAACGACAACACAAAGAAGCCAAAGAGCCCAAATTTCTCTTGCTCTCAAATTAAAATTTTTAAAGTCTCGTCCGTTCCATAACCATCTCGGATCTCTTACAAACTTTTCCATGTCTTTGAGTAGGACTCGAAGATCTTTTACTACCTTTTTACCCTTTAAATCAAAGAGTCTAATCATACTAATGACTATACTATCCGTACTGAATGTTTAGAAAAGCCTATTTGGTGCCGAAGGAGGGACCCTTCGTCGCTGCGGCTCCTCAGGGCAAGCTCGAATTTTGCTTTTCCCAGAGAAGTGCTTTCTTTTCACGTCTCCATCCTTTGATTTCTTTTTCTCGTGCTCTTGCCGCTGTACGGTCTGGTTGATGCTCTGACCAAAGTAATCGTTTCATTGGAATTTTCTTCGTATGACTACAGGCGATTCTGAGAACATGTTCATTCAACCTACGAGCGATATTTTCTGTGAATCCGACATAGTAGGAGCCGTCGATCAGTTCAAGAACGTACACTTGGAATGCCATGGCTTGCCATGAGGAGGTCGGGAACCGAGTATCATGGCTTGCCATGAGGAGGCCCGGAGGCCGACGAATGGTGCCGAAGGAGGGACTCGAACCCTCACACCTTGCGGTACACGATTTTGAGTCGTGCGCGTCTACCAGTTCCGCCACTTCGGCAAAGATCCGGAAGGCAGCTTACAATGTTTCCCGCACAGCTTCCATCTCCAGTCATTTTACATTCTACATTTTACATTCTACATTCTGCCTATGTACGACATCCTCATCATCGGCCTCGGTTGTGCGGGGTACACATCGGCCATCTACAGCGCACGCTACAAACTGAAAACGTTCATCGTGGGGCAGGAGGAGGGTGGGATGGGCAATGGTGCTGCGGAGGTAGGGAACTGGCCCGGTGAGATCGAGATCAAAGGGCCGGAGCTCATGGAGAAGATGAAGAAGCATGCGCAGAGTTTCCAGGATCTGGTGACGATGAAGGTCGGATTGGTGAAGGAGATCGAGAAAGTGAAGGGAGGATTTCACCTGCACCTCGATGGTGGCGAGACGGTGGAGGGTAGAGCGGTGATCCTTGCCACGGGATCGGTCAAGCGGCACTTGGGTGTGAAGGGCGAGAAGGAGTTTGCAGGCAAAGGAGTGTCGTACTGTGCGACGTGCGATGCCTTCTTCTTCCGGAACAAGACGGTTGCGGTCATCGGAGGAGGGGATAGTGCGGTGGAGGGTGCGGCCATCCTGGGTCAGGTGGCCAAGAAGGTGTACCTGATTCACCGGCGCAAAGAGTTCCGTGCCGAGCCGTTCTGGGTGGACAAGGTGAAGTCGAGGGAGAACATCGAGCTCGTGACAGAGAACGGACTCCAGGAGATCCGTGGCGACAAGAAAGTGACGTCGATTCAGCTGAATGCACCGCACGGTGGCTCAGATACGCTGGCGGTGGACGGTGTCTTCGTCGAAGTGGGTTCCGATCCCGCCGTTGAATTGCCTGTTCGCCTGGGCTGCACGCTCGACGAGCGTGGGTTCCTGAAGGTCGGTGAAGATCAGCAGACGAACATTCCGGGCGTCTTCGGTGCCGGTGATCTGACGAGTAATTCGAATCACTTCGCGCAGTTCACGACGGCAGCGGGGGAGGCGACGGTAGCGGCGAATGGGGCTTTTAATTACTTGCAGGGTTCCGGGAAGTAAAGAATGAGGTATTAGGTGTTAGGTGTTAGGGATTAGGATTGTTTGCGCCTATCACATACAACCTAGAACCTATCACCTAAAACCTATACCCTTCATCGCATGTGGTTCCTCTACGCCATGATCGGGAACATCTTGTGGTCCGCGTCCGACGTGGCTAACTCGGTATTGGTGAAACGGTTTGAGAAGAATGGTTTTCTCTTTGCTTGGGTTCAGAGTGTCTTTGATTTAATCGTGCTCGCAATTGTTGCCGTTTTTTTCGATGTTCATATCAGCGTCGGTCCGTTCCTGTGGCTCGCAATGGGTGGTGTCATCGCGTACTGCGGTTTTCAGGTCTATATCGCCGTCCTCGACCGTATCGATGTGTCCGTCATGCACTCGGCGTGGGTATTTCTTGCGATCTTTGTGTCGATCGGTGGTTATGTGTTCTTCGCTGAGCGCCTTACCCCGATGCAAATCGCCGGTTGTGTGCTATCCCTCGGCGGTGTTCTCTATCTTTCTTTTTGGCATCGGCACGTGTCTCTTCTCCGGACAGTTTTTCTTCTGTCGGTTCTGGGACTCCTTTATTCACCTGTCTTTCTCATTCAGAAGAAGTTGATGATCGATGGACTTAATCCGATGCCAGTGTTCTTCTGGCCAGTACTTGTGCAGAAGATGCTTGCCTTTTTGCTCCCCTGGACAACATCATTCGGGCAACGCAACAGAGCTATCTGGAGGCGAATGACTATCAGGTTCTCGTTGATCAATCTCATTATCTGTACATTCACGACATTCGGATGCCTTGCTCTCACTCTCTCATACAGAGATGGTCTCGTCAGTCTTGTCACTGTGACCGAGAACAGTCAGCCGTTCATCGCGATGGCACTGGCGGCATTATTGACGCTCATCATTCCACAGTATGCGCCGAAGGAATTACTCACTCGGGAATCGGTGACGATTAAATTATTCAGTTTCACCGCTGTGACCGCCGGAATGATTTTGCTGGTGATTTGATGAGGTGTTAGGTTTTAGGTTGTGTGATTCGAAATAACCTATCACCTATAACCTATCACCTATAACCTATCACCTATAACCTATCTCTCGATGTGGTTCGCTTTTACCATCGGATCGGCATTGCTCTGGGGTATGACGAATGTGGGGGATTCCACGCTGGTGAAGAAGTACAACCTGAGTCCATCAACACTCCTCTGGGTCCAGAACAGCATCAGCATGATCTTCTTGATCTGCATCGCATTGCTCTTCCCCGTACAGACCCGCTTCGCTCCTCTCCTCATGGTCTGTGCCGTGAGTGGTTACCTGGGGGATCTCTTCCTTTTCTGGATCCTCAAGCGGCTCGAGGTTTCCGTCGTCAATGCTGCATGGTCATTCTTGAC
>CAINWJ010000037.1 GCA_903854455.1 Candidatus Peribacteria bacterium
CTTTTTTCAAGCTTGAAGCCCGTGTCAGTTGAGCTTCTTCTCCTGGGATTCGGATGCCCGAACGCCCTGAGCGTTTCTTGGAAGCTTTGATCGATCGGAGGAGCGCGGAGTTCGCTGAGTTGAATGCTTTGTTTCCCCCAACCGCTGCAGGATCAATCACGAGGATGCAGCCGCCGCGGGTCGCAGTCCGGTATTCTTCAGTTCCGTTCGCTGCCTTGCCCATCGGTCGGACTAAGAGCGATCCTGTCAGTATTTCAATGAGGAGCCCGATGGCGAATCCTTTATATCCGCCCATAGACTCAGCCGCATCCGCTTTGGCAGCGTCAGTGGTCGATTGACCGATCGCATCGATGAATGCTCCCATCGGCAATGGCTTTCCGCTCTGCAGTGCCTTGCGCACCTCGCCCCATGCGCGCACTGACGTGGCCATGTCCGCGACGATCGGTTCTCTTGTCGTCGGAATGCCGATCCCGATGGGGTTCGTGCCGATGACGGGATCGATACCGTCTGGTGCCGCCACCATCGCACTTCCTCCGTTGTTGAATACGATGCCGATACAATCTTGCTCAGCAATGTAACGGGCAATGGTTCCCGGTCGCAGCCAGGTCGTCATATTGGTGATGAATCCGGCGCCGATCCCCTGCTTCTTCGCCATTCCGATTGCCATCCTTGCAGCTTTCCGTCCTACGACGGAGCCCATGAAGCCGTCGGCATCCAGAAAGACCATGGATTGAGTTTGCCTGATGACCGATGGGACAAACGGTTTCTTCCGGCTCTGCAGTTTGTCGATGAGCGATGGGAACGCCATGAGTCCGTGACTTGTTTTCCCTTGCAGCTCTCCTTCCAGATACTCATCGGCGATGATCCGGGCATCCGAAGTGCTGATGTTGGACCGCTTCAAGATTGTTTCGAGGCACGTTCGGATATCGGAGATGGCGATGCGCATGACACCGATTGTATCGGATTCAGATGCAAGCCGCTTTCCTGTCAATTACTGAGTTTCCAAGTAGCACTCCTCACACAGCACCTTCTCCTTCCGATCCGGCGAGAATGCCACAGTCATCGCTTTCGCACATTTGCTACACGTTCGCGGCCACAGCTTCCGGGGTTTGCGCTTGGCGAGTCGTGCCATGTGCCGTTCATCAGGATGCAGTCGCGGGATCGGCAGGCGCATGGAATGATAGAATTCCAGCTCCTTCCTGATGATGCGGAAAGGCCTCTTGGATGCGTCGGAGCGGATCGCCCAGTTCAGGATGTCCTCCTCCTTCGCCAAGGCTACGGAGGACGGGTCCGGGACATCGTCACTCGTATCCGGCAGATCAGACGCATTAATCGTCTTGTCGACCGCAGGCACCGGCGGCTCGTAGTCAGACCAGCTCCATCTGCGCTTCTTCACTTCGTCACGGCTCATCGGGAAGTACTCATGGGCGATCGTCTCGTTGTACCCGAACGGGGATGTTTCGATCGGAAAGAACTCACCGTATTCTTTGGATTTCCGCATGTGTTCAACGATTTTGGGCAGTAGTGCCTCATATTCTTCCTTCGAGTATTGCTGATTCAAAATGCAATATTTCTTATGCTTAAGCCCGATGCAACCGAAGCAGTAGGAACACGATTGGCAGTGATCCAGGTACGCGCTCTCGCTGCATGCCCAGCTGGCGTGGGAGAAGCTTTGGCGGAACGTGCCGTAGCCGGTGTTCATGAGTTCGTATCCGAGCTCCAGGCTCTCGATGCCGGATTTGGAAATGTCATAACAGCTCTTGGCATCGAAGACGCGGTAGCAGTAGCGCACGTCCTCGCAGCGCTTGAGGTCGTAGGAATCATGGCACCGGTTGCATTGGATGAAGTAATCGCCCGTGCAATCCTCCGACATCGTCTGGTGGATGGCGCGGTGGGGGAGCCCTTCTGCAAGCTGCATGAGTCGCTTTTGCATCTCTCTGCTACCACGTTCGCTTACCGGACGTAAGAATCCCTCGGCACGAGCCCGATACTCCGCTTCTGTGAGCTGGATGTTCTGAATGCAGAAGCGCTTGTTCTTGAGCCCGAAGCAGCAGATGCAGTCTTCGCAACCTGTGCAGTCGAGGAGGAATGCGCAGCTGCGGCAATTGACGCAGTCCTGGCACGAGATCAGCCGGTAGCCGTCCTTGCAGTTGATGCAGTTGTAACTCAGCTCCAGCCCTTCACAGAGCAATCCGTCGACGGTGTCGCGGCAGGAGTAGACAGAGTCGCCGTAGTAACAGTCTTCACTATTGAAGCAGGGCGACACCATGTAGCAGTTGCGGTCCCCGCCGCCGATAGCCACGTAGTCCGAATTTTCGCTGTCCTTACTGCTCACGGCGATTCTCGGCACCACGAGCATCAGTTCCTGAAATTGACCAAAAAATGGCTTCGAGAAATCGAACGGACGACCGAAGCTCAATGGATCCCACTGGTCGCTCCACCATTCATCATGACCGTAGACCTTGAACGGTTTGTCCGGTGACAGGATCGATACGATCGGCTTGCCCGTGAGATCGCACGTCCGGCGATACAGGACATGTGCGTTGCGGAAAGCGATTCTGCGCTGCTGGCGGCAGTCGGGGCAGAGTGTGGGCGGCGGGATCAGAAGTTTTTTGCCTTGAATCATCGGTGACACTTCTTCGTAGAATCGCAGATCTTCGGGGAAGACCGTGAAGGCGGCGGTGCAGTGGCGGCAGGAGGGCATGGGGCAGGGTCAGGGTGAGGGTCAGGGTCGGGAAGGCGATTGTCCGAACTAGCGCACGATTCTTCGTGTGGGTCGTGGTCCGACCGCAGATTTACGAAATCGCAGTAAGGTAGCATTCCTCACAATAAACAATTTCCGGACGATCCGGCGCATAGCTTGTAACTATGAGCTCGTGGCATTTTGCACAGGATCGGTTCCAGAGTCTGCGAGGATTGCGAAGAGCCATTCTCCGTCTATAGCGTTCGTTTGGATGAAGTCTCGGAATTGGCAGGAGCATTCTTCGATAGAAGACCAATTCCTGTCTCGTGATTTTGAATGGCTTCTTCGTTCGATCGCATGCAATAGCCCAATCGAGAATGTTGTCGGGGATTTCATCGATTGTGTCAGGTAGCTGACTCGCAGGAATCACTTTCTCAACGTTCGTCATATCATGCTCAGGTTCGGACCATTTCCATCCACGATGAATGATGTCATCTTTCGTGAGCGGAAAGTACTCCTGTGCCACAGTTTCGTTGTAGGCAAATGGACTCATCTCGATCGGGAAAAAGACGCCCCACTCACCTGCATGTTGCATATGGGCGATGATGCGGGGAACAAGTGCTTCGTACTCGGACTTCGTGTACTGCTTATTGAGGATGCAGTACTGCCTGTTCTTAAGTCCGATACAACCAAAACAATGCGATGAATTATGGCAGTTATCGATGAGCATGCTGTTCCGTATGTCATAACTAAAATTACTCACAATATTCGCGTAGCCATTGGCCTGAGCATGGACTTCGAAGAGGAAATCCGCTGGGCCAAAGGCATATGAATCGATGCAGCACGTGGAAGTCCGTTTGGTTCCTGCAGTATCGAACTCGATACAGTAGCGCATATCCTCACCAAACGCAGATGAATGACACTGGAAGACGTTTTTGCAGTTCATCAGATAATCGCCTGTACAGTCCTCGCACTGCGTCATTTCGGTTGGTCTGTAGAACGTATGCAATGACCGAATCTCTGCAAATTCCTTCTCCAGTCTCATTCGAGCCACATTGCCATTGAGGAGGGCTTTGGCGATTGCATTCCATTCCGATGCGGAATATTGCTGATTACGAATGCAGTATTTCTTATTGCGCAGGTTGGAGCAGAGGAGGCAATGCGAGCAATTTTTGCAATCGATGCAGTAATGAGAATCGCTGACAGAGAAGCAATTCATAAGATAGGAGCATGCATAGATATTTCCTCCCCAGACACATTCGTAGGCGAGTTCCGAACTCTCGAGAATGAAATAGCAATCAACAAGATCTTTCGACGCCATAATTTTCCTAGAGTACAGAACATTTTCGGAGTGGAAGACGACGATCGACAGGTAGCAGTTGCGGTTATTTGTCGCATGGTTCGTGTACTCAGAATTCTCGGAATTCTTCGAGAGGAGTGCGATGCGCGGTGCCTTGCCCTGAAGATCCTGCAGTTGTGCAAACAGTGGTTTTTCCTCTGAAAAATCCATACCGGTGGCACAATCATCCCATCGATCTCCGAAGAAACATCCACTGCAATAAACGGGGAAAAGTGTAGATGCTTCGTAGATAGAAATGATTTTTCTATCGCAGAGACTACACGTTCGATGATGAAAATTTCTCTCATTGCGCCACGCCATTCTTCGTTGATGACGACAATCAGGACAGCACTGCGGTGGAGGGATAGCGAATGTATGACCTGCAATAACAGGCGAAACCTTTTCGTAGAGGCGTAGGTCTTCCGGGTAGATCGTGAACGTGGAGGAGCAGTGGCGGCAGGTGGGCATGGGGAGGGATTTAATGGGCGGGGTGTAGAGACGCCCCGTCGGGGCGTCTCTACGGAATGGGAATGTTCATAGCGCGGGGCTGCTGCGCCGCAAAAATAAATTATCATCCGCGGAATTCCTTGTTGTATTCCTCTCGATCCCAGACCGGGAAGGGCGTATCCGGACCATAGGTCGACTGGATCGGCTTGCCGGTTTTGTCGCAGGTGCGAGCGAACAGCGTGAGCCCACCGAGCAGATTCATCCGCTTCGCCATCCGTTCGTCGTAGGTGGTACGCGGAAGCGGCGCTCCGATCTTCCGGTAGCGTTTGATTTCCTGACTTGTGATCCGGAACGGTCGGTTGCTCTCAGTGCTTTTTACGACGATCGGATTGTCATTCGATGGCAGGTCATCCGGCAGTGATTGGGCATCGGAGGCAGTGCTGACGTCTTCTGTTTCGCGGCTGTACCACCTGCAACCAAACTTCGTGACATCAGTCTCGGCGATCGGGAAGTAGCGTTGTGCGATGGAGTGGTTGTACGGTGTCGGGGAAAGATTCATCGGGAAGAATTCTCCCCATTCTTTTGTTTTCCGCATGTGGTCGATGATTCTTGGCATCAGTTCCTCGTATTCCGCCTTCGTGTATTGCGTATTCAGAATGCAGTATTTCTTTTTCCTGAGACCGACGCAGCCGAAGCAGTGCTGGCAGCCGTGGCACATCCATGAGTACCAGAGGTCGCTGTTGCCGTCCCAGCAGTCGACGGAGAATGCGACGCCGTGGTCGCCGATGCCGCATTGAACCGCTTCGTAGATCAGCTCCGAATCCCGTCCGAAGAACGAGAAGTCACACGAGGTTTTCACTCCGTCGTAGAGTGCCATGCAGTACCGCAAGTCCTCCGAGTCCTGCACGAAGAAGGACTGGTGGATGTTCTTGGAGTTCAGGATGTGATTCCCGGTTACAGATTCGGAATTGTGAATGAGCGCATGAGGTCTCGGGTGCTTGCTCCAGAGCTCCGTGCAGTACGTGCGGGTTTCTTCTCTGGATGCGAAGGAGGATGATCGGAATGACGCAATCACTTTTCGGTATTCCTCAGGGCTGTATTGCTTGTTGAAAGCACAGTATTCCTTGTGCGTGAGGTTGATGCTGCCGAAGCAGTTCTTGCATCCGGTGCAGTGCGACAGGAAGGTGCTGTCGGAGCAATCTTCGCAGAACTCGCTGCTCTGGAGGTTGTAACAGCGTTCGCACATCGTACAGTCGTAGCAGAGCTCGGAAGCCGGGCAGTACGTGCAGTCGACGCAGTCTTTCGCTTTGTTGCAGTTCTCGCAGTACATGCAGTCTTCAATTTTCGTCGTATTGAATACCAGATAGCAGTTCTTGGTTCCGGTGCAGTTATTGCAGAAGTCGCTGTTCTCGGCTTGATGGAGCGACAGGGCGCGATGGGGGACAGTGTCGCGGAGTGCACGGAACTGTTCGAAGAACGTCTGCTTTGGGTCAAATACTCTTCCATAATCCAGCCCGTCCCACTGGTCGCTGTACCACCAGTCATTTTCGGCGACGGGGAAGGGAACATCGGGCGTGAACCGGGAAAAGATTGTCTTCGATGTGGCCGAGGATGGTCTTTGGTAGACGTAGAGCTGGTTCCGGAAGACGAGTCTCCGTTGCAGCCGGCAGTCGGGACAGAGTGTGGGCGGCGGCACGTCGATCACGTTCTTGCCGATCTTCGGCGAGATCATCTTGTAGAAGGACAGATCCCCATCGGAGATTTCAAATGTCTTCTGGCATTGGCGGCAGGCTTGCCGATCGTAGCCTTGGCGAAGGTTGGTGCGGTTCATGGGAATGGGGGAATGGTAATCGGTGATGTAGAGACGGCCGATCGGGCGTCTCTACGAGATGGAATTGAGGTAACACTCTTCACAATACACAATCTCCGGTCTCGCCGGCGCGTAGCTCGTGGTCATCTCTTTCATGCACTTGTCACACGGTCTGTCCCAAAGTTGTCTGGGATTTCGCCGTTTCAATCTTGCCAGATGGCGCTCGATGAATGATCGCCCCGGTGGAGGGATCTTGAGCCTCTGGTACAACTTCAGTTCCTGCGGAATGATCTTGAAGGGCTTCCCGGTCGTTTCACACCGGAGGATCTGTTCGCAGATACTGTCATTGGTATCGTTGATGTCATCCGGCGGGACGATGGCTGTCGAGGGTGCATCGGGCAGTGCTTCGGGATTCCACCGCGCTCCGAGTGCGGTTCCATTTTTCTCCGTGAGCGGGAAGTAATCCTGCGCGATGGTCTGGTTGTACGCGAGTGGCGAGATCGACATCGGGAAGAACTCGCCCCACTCACCGGCCTTTCGCATGTGCTCAATGATTTTCGGAATGAGTTCCTCATACTCCTCTTTCGTGTACTGCTTGTTCAGGATGCAGTACTCGGCGTTCTTCATCGAGACGCAGCCGAAGCAATCTTTCGAGTGTCTGCAGTTGGAGCAGTACAGCAAGCGGGTGCAGTTGTAGGTGGAGACACTGAACGCGACCTGGTAGCTCCTGTCGCCGACTTCGATGCATTCGTACGCCTGCTCTACTGGGAATCCCCACGAGTAGCAGTCCATCGAATCTTTGGACTGGTGGAACCATGTGCAGTACTTGCAGTCTTCCAGATCCGAGACGTCGAAGCAGGAGGTGGCGTTCTTCGATCGCAGGATGCAGTTTCCTGTCGCTGCATCATTCATCTCACCGAGAGTGGCTCTGTGCGGGAACGTGAGTTTATGGGCATCAAATGTTTTCTGCCATGCAGTGACCGCACTCCGTTTCGTGAGTTTTAGAGCTCTGATTTTGCTGCGGTACTCGCCAGCGGTCAGCTGCTCATTCATGAAGACGTACTGCTTATTGACCAGGTTGACGGAGCCGAAGCACTCCTTGCAGCCGCGGCAGCCGAAGAGGAACTGCGAGGAGCTGCAGTGCACGCATTGCTCGGAGTACTGGAGGTCGTAGCAGCTGGTGCAGTCGATGCAGGCATAGCAGAGCTCGCAGTGATCGACGAAGCTGCAGTCGATGCAGTCTTTCGAGTAGTTCACGAAGTTTCCGTACAGGCAGTCCTCGTCATGGTTAGCACCGGAGACCAAGTAGCAGTTCTTCATCCAGCTGGCGCAGTTGATGTAATCACAGTTCTCGACTGACGAGACTGATAAGGCCGGAACGGGGGTGTCGGCAAGCAGTTCGCGGAATTGATCGAAGAACGGTCGGTTGAAATCAAACGCACGTCCGGAGTCGAATGGCGACCACGCATCGGACCACCACTCATCGGTCGTGAACACTTTGCACGGCGCGTTCTGCGGAAAGTACGAGAGGATCGGCTTGCCGGTCAGGTCACTCTTCCGCTTGAAGAGGTGCAGTTCCGCACGCCAGACGAAGCGCCGTCGCATCCGGCAGAGCGGACAGAGTGTCGGCGGCGGAATGAGCAGCGTCTTGCCTCCAAACGTCGGCGATACTCGCTTATAAAACGCCAGATCTTCTGGAGCGATGATGAATGCCTGGGAGCAGGCTCTGCATTGTGCATTCATGAGGAACCATGGAAAATGGCGCACTCTATATACAAAATTGGCAATGTCCTGTATAGTGTGCTTCCAGAAAGCACAACAGAAATATGATCAAACCATTCCTTCAGAAAATCGGCTTAAGCGAGAAGGAGATCCAGCTTTATCTGGCGTTGGCAGAACTCGGGATGCAGCCGGCATCGGCAGTCGCCCGGTACTGCGCCATCGACCGGATCGCCGCTTATAAGTTGCTCAAGCGAATGGCGGAGCAGGGGTACCTGACCGTTCATATCCAGAGCGGGACGCAGGCGTTTGGCGTTGCACCCGTCGAGGCGATTGTTGCCGCGATCGAGAAGAAGAAGTCGGATTGCGACGCGCTTTTAAGCAATGTTCCTGAGGTCGAGAAATTTCTCTCCGGCTTCGGTCA
>CAINWJ010000038.1 GCA_903854455.1 Candidatus Peribacteria bacterium
GACCGCCGTGATGGCGGATGATGCACCCAAGGGGATCGCGGCAGCCAACGCGGCTGGAGTGTATTCAATCGCAATACCGGCACGCGGACATACATGGACCGATTTTCAGAATGCGTCTTCCATTTTCCAAGATTTGAACGCACTGCTCGTCTTTATGCAAGTCGCACATGGCTCCGGGCTCCCTCCTGTTTCATGATCTTCATCGCAGGCAGAAGCCAATATTCGATCATTGCATAAAACAAGTAATAGTATATAATAATACATGAAAACACACATTCCCCCCTCTCTCATGGAACATCCCACTCACAGGGCCCTTGGAGCCGTATTCTGTTTCCTGATGGTCACATTCTTTGCAACGGCTTCCACGCAGGGCCGGTTCTCGTTCCTCGCGGACGTGTCGGGCCTTCCCGACTATGCGGTGCAGGATCTCTACGTCGCCCCTGTGGTTCCTGAAGCGGGGGAGGAAGTGTCGTTCCATGCGACCGTGCGCAACGTGGGCACGTCGCGCGGAACGCACCGCGACTTCGCGCGGCTCTGGGTGGACGACCGGCCTAGTAACAACCTCGCGATCGTCGGCGGTCTGCCTGTCGGCTCGACACAGAGCGTGCAGTGGGGTACGACGGGGAATCCTCCGCCCATGGCGTGGACGCCCACGCCGGGGGAGCACTTATTTAGGATTTGCCTGCACCAGCAGACGTCCATCGATACCGAGGCGTACCTTACGGATGCCAATGCGGCCAATGATTGCCAAACGCTCTCCTTCACGGTGAGCGGATCCGCGGAGTCCTCCAGCTCATCCGCGGCACCTTTGCCTTTCTCAAGCTCCGTGTCGTCTTCCGCTCCGGCCTCATCTGCCCTGCCGGACTTTGCTGTTTCTACGTTCAGCATTGCGGCAGGCCCCTCGGAAGGGAAGTTTAGCGCGGGAGTCGTCATTACCAACCAGGGCGCGGACTCACCTGCGGCGACGTACGCCATTCTGGAATACCACCGCGCGGGCGGCACGTCATGGGAGAGCATCGTGCCTGCAAAGGACATTCCTCTGCTGCATGGCGGGGAGATGGCGGAAGTCAACTGGCGCGATAACGGCCGGGGCATCACAGGTGCTTATGCCATTAGCGCCGGCACCTACGAGTTCCGCGCCTGCGCGGATGCCTGGAACCTGGTGAGGGAATCCGACGAGCGCAACTGCACCACGCCCGTCACCGTCGTCTTTGGTGAAGCGGCGTCATCTGCATCCTCCGTTTCTGCCGCGTTTTCCTCTTCCTCGTCTTCCCGGGCTGCGGCTTCTTCGTCTTCCGCCTCCTTCCGCTCGGTTTCCTCCTCAAGCGCACGGAACAGCTCCGCATCGAGAACAAGCGGGTCCTTGCCTAACCTGGTTATCCGCTCCTTCCGCGTCACTCCCCGTAGTTTTGCGGTCGGGAGCCGGTGGGGCGTCCGTGCCTCCGTCATGAACCTGGGACAGACTTTCTCCGCAGAAACCGATGCCGTCCTCAAGATCGACGTGAACAACGACAGCCAGGACATCCTCACGGAGAGCGTCAGCCAGGTTGTTCCGTCGCTCGCGGCGCGGGAAAGATTCGACGTGCTCTGGAGCACTGCCGCCCCCGCCATCGAGTGGCTCTCGGTGCCCGGCACGCACCGCGTGGGCATTTGCGTCAACCAGCGGCGCCAGGCCGCAGAGAGCAACTATAAGGACGATTGCGCCTGGACCCTCATCCGTGTGCGGGACGCGTCCTCTGGCCCTGAGTTCCGTGCCGCAGGTATGGACACGCCGTCGCGGTAACCCCTCCGCAGCTCCTCCACTGGCGATCGAACCGCGCGGGAAAGGGTGCTTCCGCCTTTGCCCCCCCGTTCGGTAGTATGTGGCTGCTCCACGTGAATGCGAGCAGCGCTCTGTGAGCTTATTTATATAAGTGGCAGCCCCAAGGCTCACGATAACAAACTCTGTGATCGAGACTTTGGTGAGGTGGTTTAAGATATTAAGAGATATCGATTTCATAATTTGACTAACAGCCGTTGACACAAGGTGATGATGGCGTCATAAGCCATTTATGGTAGTCTGTTTTCTGCCATGTAGAGATCGTTCCTCCATCAAATCGTCTTCGTCCGGCATGCACAGACGACCTACTCCAATGTCTTTCCCGACATCACGCCCGAAGGCGCGGAGCAGCTGCGGCGCACGGCAGAAGGGCTCCGGCCGTTCCTATTCGAGAGATCACATGCCGACCTGAAAATCATTGCTTCTCCGGCTATACGCGCCCAAGGTTCGGCGGAAGTGCTGGCGGAGGCGCTGCAGCTGCTTGCCGAACCTGAGCCGTATGTCCGTTTTCGAACGCCATATATTGCATGTTCAGATTTCTACTGAACACACTACATGTAGAAATCCCGGTCGTATGAATCGCATACGACCGGGATCAGCTTTCTCTGCTTTGCGGCGGAAGATCAGGAGTTCTTGAGTTTCTTCGCCAGCTTGGAACCCCATCCGGCAGATCCGAAGCCGGTCATACGATCTTCGCAGACCTTCTGCATGGCTTCGCGGGCCGGACTGAGGTACTCGCGGGGGTCGAACAGTTCCGGCTTGGTTGCGAAGAGCTGTCTGATCGCGCCGGTCATGGCGAGGCGGTTGTCGGTGTCGACGTTGATCTTGGTGACGCCGGACTTGATCGCTCGCTGGATCTCGGCCAGGGGGACACCCCAGGCGGGTTTCAGGTTCCCGCCGTACTGGTTGATCAGCTCCCGCAATTCCTGCGGGACGGAAGAAGCGCCGTGCATGACCAGATGCACGTCCGGGATCCGGCGGTGGATCTCCTCGATGCGACTGATCGCCAGCACGTCTTCCGTGGGGGGCTCGTCGAACTTGTACGCGCCGTGGCTCGTACCGATTGCCACCGCAAGTGCATCGACGCCCGTGGATTTCACGAACTCCTCCGCCTGATCGGGATCCGTGAGCATCTGCGAGCGGGTGAGATTCCCTTCGGCACCGTGGCCGTCCTCCTTGTCACCGGCCCCTTTCTTGAGATGGCCGAGACAGCCGAGTTCGCCTTCCACTGAGACTCCTTTTTGTCGAGCCATCCACACCACATGGGTGGTGACGGCGATGTTGTAGTGGAAGTCGGCGGGAGTCTTCCCATCCGGTAGCAGGCTTCCGTCCATCATGACGGAGGTGAAGCCTGCGTTGATCGCGGACTCGCAGGTAACCGGGGAATTCCCGTGGTCGAGATGCATGACGATAGGCACCTCGGGGTACTCCTCGACTGCGGACTGCATGAGACCACGGAGAAACCGATCCTTGGCGTACTTCCGGGCACCCCGGGACATCTGGAAGATGACGGGGCTGTCGACATGCTTCGCCGCATCCATGATCGAAAGAATTTGTTCGAGGTTGTTCACATTCAAGGCAGGAACCCCGAACCCGTTCTCCCGGGCGAAGTCGAGCACTGGACGCATTGCTACCAACATGGCAGCTCCTTTCGTGGAACAGAACTCTGTGAACTGAAAGACCGATCTCTCCGCGCACGCGGAAAATCAGTAAACGATCTTCCGTATGAACAGAGTTGACGTAGTCTACACTTTAGTTTGCTTGAGTCAACGAAGAAATATATTCCTTGGTGTAGAAATATCACTCAGAAACTGATTTTCTGCTTCATTTTTCGCTTATCTGCATATTTGTATGTAAATACGCATTGACATTGCCAAATAATCAAATAGCATTTCTGGTTGCAGTTCGAGTGCATCATCAGGTTTCTATCATTTTATGAGCAAACGAGGCCTATCCACCTTTGTAGAGAATCTCCATGTTCCCGCTGTTAAAGGCAGACATGTGTTTGATTGTCTCAGGCAAATTGGGATCGATTTACCGGTGGATAATTCTGAGGAGATGACAGACATTCACACAATTGAAACGCAATTCTCCAAGCAACACATCCAAGGGAAAATTGCCGTCACAAGGAAGGCATTAACATCTGTCCTGCATCCGGAATTCCTGCAAGATGTACTTCATTCCGAGCGGCAGGACCGGCAGGTGGATGATGGAGGTAAGAATCAGATGGTTGCTGTGGCTGGCCCCATCAGCCTGGATTTGAGCCTCATTTTCCGTGATGTAGGAGGAGCAATCGTCCTTGAAGACGTGGATCTCATGGCAGGAGGAACGGGCTTGAAAGCAGTTGCAGCCTCACGGTTCGGGATACGAACAAAATTTTTCGCTATGGGAGAAGATCCATTAATGCGAAAAATTTTTTCGCATTGGTCCAACTCTATCGGCGACTCTTTTGTTTTAGAGGAAGGGCCAAGCCGCGTTGTACCCCACATTACAGTGCTTCGGAGTGTGGAAGGTCGGGATGTCGGAACCTCTCCTGCTGTGCTTGTACCACCGATTAGTCTTTCACCGGAGGAGGGCAATCATTTCCTTGGGCACCTGGAACAACATCTCCCCGACACGAAGGAATGCGACCCTCTGTTTCTTTGTTTTAATGGACGGCATACCTTTCCCGGTCTGCAACCAGAGTTTTACGGATCGCTGATGGAAATTGCAAAGCGGAAGGGATATCGCATTGTGGCAGACATGCGACTCGGAATGACGGAACAGGAGATGTATGCGATCTATGAAAGCTCCCCGTGGATGGTGAAGCCGAATCTGGCAGAATTTCTAAAATTTTACCGCTACGTTTATCCTGAGATACCCATTCCGACTTCGCCTACGAAAGATGAAATCGGGAATATGGCGTCGGATATCTCCCATAGGTTCAGTATCAATGTGCTGGCCGTTACGCTGGGAAAAGGCGGTGCGGTATTGATCGTCCGTCGACCGCGATTGCACGGGGTGCTGGCAAGCTCCACCAAAGCAGATGAGGTTTCACCCATTGGTTGCGGAGATGCCTTTACTGGTGCATTTCTTGCTCAGTACATTGAGCATGCCGATTATGACAAAGCCCTGCGTTATGCCACCGCTGCAGGAGCGGAGACAGCAAAAGAGCCGGGGACGAGAATCGCTCAACGGGAACAAATCGAAAGCGCTGCAGCTGATCTTCAGAAACATGATCGCTGCCAAACAGTGGGTTCGCCCACTGCAACCTCTTTTATCAGAGAAAACTTGTTCCAACAAAGGGGCTACATTTTACGGGGCTCCAATGAGAGAGGGGGCAGTAGCATGCAAACGTTTGTTGCTAGGCGGAAGTCAGACGGATTGGAATGCATCATTAAATACAGCGATTGGGATGGCGTGTCTTCGGATGGCATCCCCTGGCTACTTGGACAGGCGATCAAACTGAAAGCATTGCAGGCGGATAAGGATGTGCCTCAGGAATTGAAAGAGTTATATCCGAAGGTTGTCGAGATTTTCCAAGGTGAGAACGTCGCTTATTACGTGATGGAAGTATTTCCTGGAGCACAGGATCTCGCACGTCACTATCTGGACAATCCCGAGGCCACTGCACCGCAGATGTTCACTGAACTCAGCGGTGTATTCAAGCAGTTGTTGCGAGCCTATATCACCCGACCAATAGAGCGCCGTGGGGGAGAGGTTGGAACCAATCTTCTGAACCGCGCAGAGCGGAGGCTTGAAATGCTGGCCAACAAGTCCGAGCACCACGTTTATCGCCGGTTGGTCGAAGGCAGGCCTTTCGTGTTGGGATCTCTTTGTAAGCGCGACGCGAGCCAGTTTTTTGCGGAATTGATGGAAGCAAATTCCATCGTCATCAATGAGACAGAATTCCCGAATTTGCCACAGCTTCTTCGAGTGATACGCGATCATCTTCCGCAACTCCAAGATGAGATCGGCCCCACGCATTTCAGCATATTGACGCATGGTGATCTCTCCATAAGGAATTTCCTCAAGTCTCCGAACGGTGATGTCAGAATCATTGATGTGCGTTCTCCTACCAGGATCCACAGCGTCACTCCTGATGCCACTTCCATCGAGTATGACTTCGCCAAATTGTACTACAGCCCGATCATGGAATTGGTTCGCAATGAGTATAGTTCCGTTCGCCCGGAAGGAGATTGGAAGGCAGATCGACCGTCGTTTCAATTCGATTACTCGCAAGATCCGACCGTCAGCCGGTTTATGGATCTGAGAACACTACTTCATGAACAATTCGTGGATGATGATATGAGAAGAGCATTGAACATCCGCCATCAAGAATGGAGCGCATTTCCGCTCTTCGGGGAAGCACTCAATTACACGAGCGACGCAGTGCATCGCTTATCACAAGATCCCTCCGGCAAGCACAGCCTGATGTACTATCTGGAAGCAGTCAGGCTGCTCACGAAACTGCTCTCAGATCGCAAAATGCTTCCAGCACAAATGTAATCGAATCATTTCCTATCGGACACCAAGATGATTGCCTTTGCAGTAGCTGAAAACTTGCCGGATTGTTCCGGTGATATCACCTTTACAGATCCTCAGCATCGCTTGGATGACCTCAGGCAGAGATCCCTCGTCACTTATCTCACACGGCCGGATTCGGAACCTCGGATCATCCATAAGCGTCTGCTCTTCCGTATAGCGCTGGCCATTGAAAATCACTCCATCCTGCTCGTATTGGATTTGGATCCCCTCGGTGCATTCCCTTCCTAATCCATGAGGGAACAGAAGTGCTGGCGTATTGCCAATAGTGACATCGTTTGGCCCGCCCTCTTGTGGACGAACGAGATAGACAGGCTTCCCGGGCGCAGTAAGCAAGGGGACGATGCGATCTTTTACCCACTGACAACCAACCGCTACGGAGTTGGCAGACGGCATTCCATAATGCTGGACGCTCAATATTTCGCTATCAATATTTTCATCTCCAAAGATGAGATCCGCGAGATACCGGTGACGAAGTGTATTGTGAGTCTCCTCCATGTGCGCAAGTTTAATGAATTGCTCGGCGACTTTTCCGCGAATGAACCGGATCGCCCTATTGAGTGACCGATCCTCGATTGTCTCTATCCGATGCGAGTACCAGTTTCCGGCTTTCGGGTACAGTCCATTATGCGCCTTCGCCGTCTCATTCCCTGACGAGTGGAAAATCGCGTAATGACCGTCTTCCAGTCCCGGCGACCCCTGCGATTCACCAAGGATCACGAAGTGGTTCCCGCCGCCCACGTTCCACTTGTATGTCGACGCGTTCTCCGTGATGTCTTTGGCATGCTGCAGTCGAGATGCAAACTCTCCCACGGACTCAGGAGGCTTCCCAACTTTGAAGACACTCACGCCGCAGCAATGTACATGCGCGTCAGTGGGCACCATAGGTTCGGATGCGTCCCATGAATATGCAGCTCCACTGAAAATTCCCTTTGAAATCCTTTCGATTTCTCGTGAGCAATAGAGATCGGGGAGCGCCCACACTTTGGCACTGCGTTCATCGCCGGACACGCGTGAAGCCGCCCGCGCGAGCAACCGTTCGGTTCCTTGTAGATGAGGGAGTACGCCGCGCTGGGTCGGATCATTCAGTGATAAGTTTTCCATGGAATGATCACTATACCATAGATTTAGCATTATGGTGGATTTCTATGAAACACTCGATATGGCATGAATATTGCATCCGTAATAGTATTCTTGCATGGTAGAACGCATATGGGACCCTAGCGGTAAGTTCGCCGGAGGAGATTTATCTTCCTCCCAGTATTGGTCAGTAGAAGTGAGTACCCGTCAGCACACGCTCGGATGCTTCGCGGTATTTCTGCGGCAACCGAAAGAGCGGGTATCAGATCTCAGTAATGATGAGGCACAGAATCTTCCCGTTGTTCTCAGGCGAGTTGAAACAGCCCTTATGTCCCATACGCTCTTCCGGCCTGACCGCTTCAATTACTTGCAAATTGGCAATGCGCTTCATCACTTGCACCCTCGGTATGCCCGGCCAAGGATATTTGCAGGAAGAGAGTGGACAGATGCATCCTATGGAATGCCTCCCATATGGACGTTCAAGGATCTGAATGAGGCTCTAAGTGCTGAAATTCGACAAGCAATCTTGCAGCACTTACCATGATCATCACATGCGATCCAAGATTTACATCGTCCGGCATGGAGAGACTCTCTTGAACGCACAGGGCAGATTCCAAGGCCAGGCAGATGTCGCGCTTTCGGATACGGGTCGAAAACAGGCAGAGGCTATTGCGCGTTTGTTGTCTTTGCACAAAAACATAAGTCACATCTACTCAAGTCCCATGATTCGCGCGCAGCAAACTGCGGGAATTATCCAAAGACAAGCGCAGTGTGCACTGACGGTTGAGTCGACGTTAATAGAACTTGATTTTGGTGATTTCCAGGGAGAAGACATCAGGCAGACAAAAGAAGCTCATAGCGATTTTTTCAAAAAACGCGCAAAGGCGAAAGCTGATACGCCTTTTCCGCATGGGGAAAGCTATCGCGAACTCTGTAAGCGATTGACTCCGTTTGCGGATTCTCTTTTTCAGAAAGAGGGATCGATGGTTGTCGTGGGGCATGATTGTGTGAATCGCGTTCTGCGCGGATTGTGGCTTGGTATCCCCCTAGAAGAATCTGTTTTCCTGCGCCAAGACCATCATCAAATATTCGTTGTCTCGTTCCCTGAAAGAAGTGAAGAAAGCATATATATAGCCAAGTAGGATAAGAGAGGCCAAGTAGCGACTTATGCTTGTACCTTCGCCTGTGGCCTTGCAAGCAAGTTATTAAACTCCAGTTGAAGGAAACTTGTGACAACTGCATCAGCCCGGGAAAGGTTATTTCTGTTATGAGGCGTTCCTGCTCATTGAGGAGCGCAGATCGTTCCATGTGGAGGGTATGGCATGTTTTCGATGTTTTTTCATGTTTCGTGGAGTTGGATGTGGTGGATGTTCTGTGCAGTGATGTGGCAGCCCCACGGGGAATCGAACCCCGGTTACGGGAATGAGAATCCCGTGTCCTGAACCGCTAGACGATGGGGCCGTGTACCAGTCGCTTCGCTCGTTTGCAGGATACGTCCCGTGGCAGGAGGAAGCTCAGCGAAAGGAGGAAAGATCACTGCTTAGGGGCGTGGCATCCAGCGAGGACCAGCTAATGTTTTGGGATAAATGGGGGGGGGTTCTACTGGGTCACGGAACCTCTTTTATCCCTTTTTGAAAAGGAAAACTCGGTACAGGCATTTTTTTTTGTATTATGTCGTATGTTATCATTATCAAACATAAATAACATGATGGGTGGACGACAACGTGCTTCACATCTATGTGTCGATCTTATCCTCTTCATGAAATTTGAGGCCACATACGCACCGGCTGCAACCGAATTCCGAGACGGGATTTCATTCCTTCGTTCGGATGGAATGCTCGCGCTCACTACGGATTTGAGAAGCAAGTATATCGGCATGTGCAACGATGGAGAACGGATGTCATCGTCCTTTCTCGCAAAGAATCTGATTCCGCATACCGGCTGTGAACCCACTGCAGCATACGGAGCGGTCATCGAGACCAAAGATGGACCCATCCTCGACATGGCGTCGCAAACGGTGAACACGGTACTGGGACAGAATGACATTTGGGTTCTTGCAAATATTAATGCTTTCAATCTGAGCGGATATCCTTCCTTCCTCAGTTCGAGATTCACAAATGCCTACTCTAAATTGCTCGCGGAGAAGATTTCTTCGATTGGAGGCATTGTCAATGCCCGCGTAAACCATCGTCTGTGCTCCGGTGCGGCAGCAATCGAATCGCTGCTCACGAACGCATGGAATTACTCTTGCACTAAATACGGGGACGATGCTTCCGGCAGGATGGTAGGTTCTTTCAAGGGCGGTTTCCACGGACAAACAGGGAACGCAGGTAAGATTTCATGGATACAAAAAGGACTGAAACTCCCTTTTCAAGATGCCGGGTCGGAACAGGGAAAGGTGATGTTCTTCGAAACGCCGACAACGGCTAGTTTCGACCATCATGAGGTTCTGTCGGACGGTGAAGTGGAAATCATGGAGCAGATCAGACAACACAGGGAAGAACTTTTTCTTGTGATCATCGAGCCTCTCCTCATGAATTACGGAGTGGTCACTCCCTCTCTCTCCTTCATTCAGGCGTTACGAGAGACATGCACAGAATGCGACATTCCTTTGGCCTTTGACGAAGTGCAAACCGCTTTCGGCTGGCTTGGAACGATGTCGGCAGCGGAGAAATTGCGCGTAGCCCCCGATATGCTCGCCGTTTCCAAAGGGCTGACGGGGGGATACGGCCCTCTCTCTGCTTCTATCTGCAGCACAAAGTTCTCCCAGGAGAGCGGTACGGGAGAGAGCACGAACGGAAGTGATCTCCGTGCGATGGTTGCCGCGAAGGCCGTGCTGGAAAGGCTCGCGGGCATACAATGGGAGGACATCCCCGCTTGCCTTCCAACTTCTCTCGCAGAAGAACTGCACGAGGGCCTGTTACACTGGGTACCGAAAAAAGCGAAGAGCTTGCGCATGCGACTCCGCGATCTTACGGGAAAATATGAGAATATCGCAGGTGCGCTAAGAGGTGACGGCCTCATTTGCGGGCTGCCCCTGCTAGATAAATTGGGAAAGCCTTCACCGGCGCTCGCGGCAGCTGTATACCGCGATCTGATCTCGAGAGGCGTTTTTGCGAGGGCATCGCACGATGCTCTCATCATCAAGCCACCCCTCGTCATTACAGAATCAGAAATTGACTTTGCAATCGAGCAACTGGGAAATAGCCTAAGGAAATTCTCCAATCATCCTCTTTGCTGATATGTCCACTCGTCTGACCCCCTGTAAAGAATCGCTGAGTGTGGAAGAAATTGAAGCGCTGTTCCAAATGCCCGTGGCTGCTTCCGACAAGCAGGTACCGCAAGGGAACTTGAACAGCAACATCCTCTTCCAGACGGCGGATGGGAGACCGTATCTTCTTCGTATGGAGAATCAGGAGGGGAGGGCTCGGGAGCTACCCGCAATCATTAATGAATACCGGGGAGTGGGATTCCTCGGCGTACCGGGAAACAGCTTCTTCCTGCGTACAGCCGGAGAACAGCATGCGTTCGCCGATGCTCTCCTACAAATGAATGTCCCCGTCATCTCGCCGATCTGCTCCCACAAGAAAATGCAGATCATCGCGTATTGTCAAGGCGCACGCACGCTCGCCGATTTATGGAAGAATGGAGACGAAGAGGCGACGGCCGCATCTGAAAATGCGTTTGCGACGCTAATGAAGTGCCACGGATTAGGAGTGGCAATCGGGGACAGGTGGGGGCCGAATGAACTTGTCCTGCCCGACGGTAGTCTTCGTTTTATAGATTTCGATGTGGGCATCAGGGGGCCCGAGGCGCGAGAGTTCGAACTTGTGGCATTCATGTATTTTCTCGCGTATTTCGCACAGCAATCCCCCACTAAAGACGTTTCGACTCTCCAAGAGCTGTGCACGGTTGTTCTGAATAATGCTCGAGAACCCGTGTATTCCCAGAATGCGGTAAAAAAGTACCTTTCCTCATATCCGAAATATTTCTCCGGGGAGGTTCCATACTCTTGGAACGATACCCGAGCGCGCGAAGCATTCTTTAATGCATTACACTCCCATGTCTGATATCTTTGAACAGCGGCAACAATACAGCCGGCAAACCCTAGAGCGTTTCCGGGAAAAAGCGGAAAAAATCCTGATTGGTTTCGGGCAAGAATTCGCTCTAGCCGTGACAGGTAGCATCGCCAAGGACAAGCTTACGACCGATTCGGATTTGGACGTCCTCATGATGACCTGCGACATCGGCGAACAAACAAAAGAGCAAATTCGCCGGTGCATATGCGAGGAAGGGCCTCTCGTGGAACATCCTCTTGAACTGTATGCCATCGCACCAGAGGAAGAATGGAAGTGGCTCATATGCCATTCGGAATTGATCGCATCGGATGTCCACTTCTCCAAATTTGTTGCAGGGAATCGCGCACTCTATGATAGGATTCTAACCTTTGCCCTGCAGCCAAAAAACGATCAGGAGAACCAGCGGAGCTATTTCACGTACAACTGGCTCTATCGCACTAGGCAGTTGCGTAAGGAGGAATTACGCGATTCACTGAAATACCGTCCAGGTGGTCTGAGAGACGTCCAGACGTTGGACTGGGTATCACGTCGGCTGCTTCGAACGCCTGAAACGCACCCTGAAAATCAATTGAATGAAATGTGCTCGCAAGGCCTTATTCCAGCGAAGGACATAGAAGTGCTGGTCCGTCAGTACGGGGATCTCCTCGCGAGCAAGATGGATTCCCGTTTGTACGTCGATCATGAAACATCGATGAATGTATGGTTTATTATCGAGCAATTGCGGGAAAGCATCCTTCGAATAATCGGGGAAACGGTCGGAAAAGGATGGGAAGAGGAAATTCTGGGAGCCGTACGGGGAGATCACCGTAATACAAAGAATGTCCGTAACGCTTTTGATGATACTTCACATTTACTTTGTAAAATCTGGGATTCCACATCCGAATCCCAGCTTCGCAACGCATATCGGACTTCGTATGAAGAATGGTCAGTACGTGCCGCTCTAGCACTCAATTCACATACGCCGCAGAATCTCCGATCATCGCTCTCACGATTGTCCTACGCTGATATGGCAGACATCCACAAATTCTTGCGAGAAAATCATGATTCTTAATCATTTCTACTTTCTATGGAAACAATTCACCGGAACTATCGTGGCAAAGAGTACGACTATCAGACTGACCAAGGAGTCATTGGCAGAGATTACTATAAAGACCATCTGGTCTCCCAGCTGCACGACTATGTGCTCCCACTCGTTGATGACTCGGGAAAAGGCATTGTCGTTCTAGATATGGCCACCGGCCACGGCTATTCCGCAATCATCATGGCGGATTACTATCGAGACCGTGTCGCCAAAGTCGTCGCCTACGATATCAATCCGCGTGCGGTCGAGATGGCGCATTGGAACGCGTCACGGCATGCCTGCGAGGACATTATCGACTTCCGTGTCGGTACGTTGTACGAGCCTCTCCGTGCTGGCGAGCGTTTCGCTCTGGTTCTCTCAGCCCTTCCGCCTATTCCCGTCACTACCGAGCAATTATCGCGAATGCCGAAGGATGTGCAATCGCACCACTGGGTGGCGAGCACTGCTGGCTCCACTGGTCGTGATCTTCTCGATGCAATGATCAAGGGGGCGCCGCCCTATTTGCGCGGGAATGGAATCATTGCGACGGCAACTGCGGATTTCCAGAACGCGGTACGCCACACCTGTGCTGTCATGGAGGAGTATGGTTTCCAGTCGTGGCGTGCAGGAGAGCCGAAGGAACAGGAAATCCGGAACACGAAACTGACTGCTCTGGCGAAAGAAAACATCCTGAAACTGGGATATACGTTCTCCAAAAACCGCGACGGAGAGGAGATCTTTTTCATCGAAACGTATGTTGGCAAGACAATGCCCGTTGACATTCGCTGAACGAATCGTGATTCTCGATCCTGCCTCTTTCCATGTCACATCTCTTCATCTTCGATTACGACGGGCTCTTGGTAAATACCGAAA
>CAINWJ010000039.1 GCA_903854455.1 Candidatus Peribacteria bacterium
AGGAAGAGTACGAAAAAGAACGTCAATCCATGGATCTATCGACGTGGAAAGTTTTAGAACGCCTGGAAAACGAGTTTCGTGCATCGGTCAGAAACACCGCAATCCACAGAGATCTCCTCAATAAACAGTGTGAAAATTCGACGGGAGATCGCATCGTTCAGTGCAAAGATGTCCGTGAATCCTACTACATGTTCGACTGCGAGGAGTGCTCGTACTGCTATGACTGCGGAGATACAAAGAGCTCCATGGATGCATACGAGCCTTATCATGGTGAACTGCAGTACGAAACACACGGCTGCAATCTGGGATACAACCTGTACGGCTGCTCCAATAGTTATGAGTGCAACAATACGTACGTAAGCGAGTACTGCTTCTCCTGCACAGATTGCTTCGGCTGCTTCGGGCTACGCAGAAAGAAGCACTGCATCCTCAACAGACAGTATTCGAAAGAAGAATACGAGACACTGGTGCCACAGATTATCGAAAGCATGCGAAGAAGCGGCGCTTGGGGCGAATTTTTCCCGACGCATCTGAGTCCGTTCGCTTACAACGAGACGGTGGCACAGGAGTATTTCCCGCTCACGAAGGACGAGGTATTACGTCGCGGTTGGACATGGCGAGATGACACTCATGAAATACCGACTGTCGAGCGGACGATTGCAACGAAGCAGCTGCCGGATGGCATCGACGACATCCCCGACGACATCGTGAACTGGGCCATCGAGTGCGAGGTGACTCAACGCCCATTCAGGATCATCAAGCAGGAATTGGATTTCTACCGCCAGATGAACCTGCCGATCCCCCGTCTTCATCCGGATGAACGGCATAAACGACGCATGGCGCTCCGGAATCCGCGGAAATTATGGAACCGAACATGTTCAGAATGCATGAAGTCAATCCCAACAACGTACTCACCGGATCGGATGGAGAAAGTATATTGCGAGGAATGCTACTTAAAGGAAGTGTACTGAAGGACCAGTCTGAGGATCGGAGTCAGGCGAGGAAAGCATCCTCGTTCCTGACCCTGACCCTGTCCCCGACCCTTACTTCTGCTGTTCCTGAATCACCGCCACCATCGCATCCATTTCATCATCTGCTGCCGCCTTATTCCGGATCTCCTTCCCGCAACCGCGGCAACGATGCACGATCACGAATCCGCCAGACTGCTGGTCAATCATGACCGGATCCATGATCTTCCGACATTCGGACAAACGATCGCCGGGACCGTCACGATCAACGTGGAGTGACCGCAGGCACTGCGGGCAATGATTTCGGCAACCGGTACCGTCGAGCGGCTGAACTGATGCTCCGCAGTGAGCACAGATGAACGGTTCCTGGCGGGAAATGAAGGGCATAATGAATGTAGAATGTAGAATTGAGAATGTAGAATGAGTTTGTAATACGAGTGGGAATCGCCATACAACATTTTACATTCTACATTCTACATTCTACATTCTCCGCAATTACATCCTGCACTCCCTCACTATGCGAATTTTCTTAGTCTCAAACTCCGCCCGCGGTCACGCCATCGCCGAAGCTCTGGTCAGGAGCCCGCAGAAACCGGAAATCATCGCAGCGTGCACGAGCAATGATCCAGGGATGAAGAGGATTGCCAAGGAAGTGCATGTGACCGACATCATGAGCCTCTCGAAGATCGCGGCACTCGCGAAGGCCGCCAAACCCGATTTCGCCTTCATCGCACCGGATGATCCCATCGGTGCCGGGCTGGCAGATCGTCTGGAATCGGAAGGAATCCCCTGCGTCGCTCCGAAGAAGCATCTGGCACGCATCGAATCGTCCAAGGCATTTGCCCGCGATCTCATGAAGAAGCATGGCATCGATGCCAGTCCGAAGTTCCGCGTCTTCACCTTCACATCAACAGATGAACAGACTCGTCTGGAGAAAGATATTCGCGGGTACATGGATCATGAACTCCACGGTCAGTACGTCGTGAAGTACGATGCGCTCAAGGGCGGCAAAGGCGTGAAAGTGAGCGGCGAGCACCTCCTGACCATCGATGACGGTGCGCGGTACGCCATGGAATGCGTGAAGGAATGCGGCACGGTCGTCATCGAGGAAAAGCTGATCGGCATCGAGTTCAGCCTGATGTCCTTCGTCTCCGGAACGACGGTTGTCGACATGCCTGCGGTACAGGACCACAAGCGCGCATACACCGGTGACACGGGACCCAATACCGGAGGCATGGGAACGTACAGCGATGCGAATGGCAGTCTCCCATTCCTAACAGATAAGGATCTCGCCGATGCCAGTGCGATCAATAAGAAGGTCGCGAAGGCACTGATGGACGAATGTGGCGAACCGTTCAAGGGAATCCTGTACGGCGGCTTCATCGCGGTCGCCGATGGTGTCAGGGTTATCGAATACAATGCGCGCTTCGGCGATCCTGAATCGCTGAACGTTCTACCGCTACTGGAAAGCGACTTCGTGAAAATCTGCCAGTCGATCATCGACGGCTCACTCTCTTCTAATCTCGTACACTTCGCACCCAAAGCAACGGTCTGCAAATACATCACTCCGAAGAGTTACCCCGATGCAAAAGACGAGAAGGGACAGAAGATCATCCTACCGGAGCGTTTCCCGGACAACGTCCGCGTGTACTTCGGTGACGTCAGCGAGGATGCCAATGGCAATGTCCTCCTCGGAGGATCGCGCTCCATCGGCATCGTCGGCATCGGTGACAGCATCGAGCTGGCGGAGAAGGCAGCGCAGGCAGCTTGCGAGAAAGTCGCAGGTCCCGTTCATTTCCGGGCCGACATAGGAACACAGGAATCCATCCAGAAGAGGATCGATTTCATGCAGAAATTGCGTGCAAAGTAGAAAAACTGTGTCCAGAATGGGCAGGTTTTTGATGATTTTTTGCCGTTTGGAACCGCATACGTAAGCCAATCTTGTGATATTTCCCAGGAAGACAGTTGACAAGATTGTAAAATAGATTAGTATGTGACCCTTTTATTTCATCCTCCCTTCTCTCCATGCTCCGTTTATCTCATTCCACTGCCGCGCAGGCCGCTGCCGCGACGGCGCTCGCCACCATCGCGATGATCGGTCTTCCGGTGATGGCGGAGCATTTCCCTGTCCGACATGTCGCCGTGATGACACAGGAGTGTGTCCACGAAGGCAAGCAGGACTGTGTCATCGAAAACATCGATGCCACGTACAGTCAGGCCATCATTGCCCGGTTCAACAAGATCGGCAAGAACGGCTCGTTCTACGATAACAAGAACATCCAGACCAGTTCATTCGACTTCCCGGCTTACGTCAGCAACACGTGCTTCAACCCGACCAGCAACGATATGGCACGCTGCCGTGCAGAGTTCGGTCCGTACGCCAATCTGAAGGAGACGCTCTTCTCGGGCAAGCTCCTCGACATCCTTTACGTCAACAAGCACTCCATCGGTCGTGCATACACCTTGGTTCCGACCGTCATCAACCAGGTCAAGTCCGGCACGCTGGCTGCGAAGGACAGCTATTCCACGTACCTCCAGTCACAGCAGGCCCGCGCTTCCATCGTTTGGGGCGCCTGCCAGAGCCGCTACCCGAGCAGCAGAAGCACACAGAACAAGTGCTTCCAGGCCAACCACAGACTCATCACGCTGACCGGTGTTCCCGTCATGGAGAACATCAACTATGACTCCTGGATGAACTAAGTCACTCAGAACATTCAACAAGCCGGCAGTACCTGAGAAGGGCTGCCGGTTTTTGATTACAGGAAAGGAATTGGATGAAGCGGCACAATCCGTCAAGAACAGAAATACCCAATGCTCAATAACCAATTCCCAAATAATTCCCAATGTTCAAATACCCAATTCGTAATGAGAGTTTGGGAATTGGGAATTGGACATTCTTTGGTCATTGAAGATTGGTCATTGGGAATTCTCTCATACCATCTTCACCACTCATCAACATTCGCTCAGACCCTCTTGAGTAGTTCCTCTTCCTCCCACATCCTCAGCGCTTCCACGATGGGACCTAGGTTCCCCAGCATGATCCCGGGGATATTAGAAAAATTCTGATTGATGCGGTGATCGGTCACACGATCCTGCGGGAAGTTATAAGTTCTAATCTTCTCCGAGCGATCGGCTGAACCGACCTGACCGGCGCGTAGATCCCCGCGTTCTCTGGCAAGACGTTCCTGTTCTGCGGCATACAACCGGCTACGGAGAATGCCCATGGCAAGCACACGATTCTTGAGCTGACTGCGTTCGGTCTGACACGTGACGACGACACCCGTCGGCAGGTGCGTGATGCGGATGGCGCTCTCGGTCTTGTTCACGTGCTGACCGCCAGCACCGCCGGAACGATAGGTATCGATCTTCAGATCCTCCGTACGAACGGCGATATCCACCTCCTCGGCCTCCGGAAGAATGGCGACTGTCGTGGTCGAGGTATGAATCCGACCCTTGGCTTCTGTGGTGGGGATGCGCTGGACGCGGTGCACGCCGGACTCGAACTTCAGCTCGCCGTAGACACCATCGCCGTCGATCCGTGCAGACGCCTCCTTCACGCCGCCGGCATCGGCTTCCGAGGTCGAGAGTAATTCCGCCTTCCAGCCTTTCTTCTCCGCATAACGCAGGTACATTTTCAATTGCTCCGCTGCGAAGAGTGCCGCTTCCTCGCCACCGGTTCCGGCACGCACTTCCAGAATGACGCTCTTCTGATCATCCGGATTGCGCGGAATCAGCTGGCGCTTGATCTCATTCATGAGAACAGGAATGCGACTGCGAGCTTTGGCCGCTTCCTCGGCGGCAATGGGACCCAGATCCGGATCGCTCTTCAATGTCTCTTCCTCCCGGATGGCAGCCTCCAGCTGATCGTACTCGGTCAGTGATTTTTCGAGAGGCGTCAGCTGTTTAATTCTCCGCGAAATCGTCGTGAGCTCCTTCGTGTTGCCGTACACCGCGGGATCCTCCATCTTCTTGCGAAGAGTCTGGAGCTCGGCAACGGCTGCGCGGACTTTGGAGATCATGTGAAAATCCTAGCGGAAGAGAGGAGGCAGAGGAAACAGAAGAACCAGAGGAACCAGAGGAATTCCGGCTCTTCTTCTGGTTCATCTGGTTCCTTTTACTCCTCTGGTTCCTCTCCCCTACTTTCCCTGCCGATCCAACGCATCAAACTGGAAACATTTCTCACCGACCGGATGGTTCCAGAAGATGTCGTACTGCAGGTCGCGCGGCAGATCGAACGTGGCGCAAAGCTCGTACGTCGTTCCATGAGGCTTGTAGAGGTACGGTGACCCGGTCGCCGGATCGCTTGTAGAAATCTTCGTATACTGAGCACCTGCGGCAATCGCATCCATATCCGTCGGCAATGGCTTCGGAAGGACTTTGATACCACCAATGGGCACCGGTGATGACTTGTCTGACCCATAGACGATGTTCAGCACCTCATTCTGGATATTCTTTAGATCACTCAGGCGCTGTTCATCCAGTCTCTCCAGCCGACCGGTCATGGGAGTTCCGGCAACAAAAATACCGTACGCCACAGCGGCTACGGCGATGACTGCTGCGATCCAGGCAAAGGATCGATGAAGCTTGCTCTTGATATAAGCTTCGTGATCCATCCTCAGTGCAGAGAAGTAGTAGATGAACGGCACACCGCAGAGGATCAGAATCGCTGCGACCTTGAGCAGGAACCGCACACTCAGTTCGCCGTCGAGGAAGTAGAACAGAAGCGTGATCAGATCTCCGGTGATGGTGCAGGCGGTGACGAAGAGCGTCAGGTACGTGAGCCAGCGGCGAACCCCGGACTGCAGGACTTCCGCATGAGCTGAATAGGAACGGTGCAATGTTCGCGACAGAAAGAAGAAGAGAGGGAATGCGATGATCACGACCGCAACACACCAACGAATGGAGGAAACATCATTATTGTCGAAATAGATGTTCTGGAGCGCGGGATCCGGAAACAGACGACTGATGTACTCGAATGTGAGAATGATGAGACTAATCACCGTCGCATACAGTCCGGCAAATGTCAGCAGATGGAAGAATGCCTCCCGCGCCGATCCCGTATCCGGAGGAACTGGTACCGGCATCGCCAAACTCTCGGATGCCAAGGCGGTGGAGATGTCTTTCTCCTTCCATCCAGCGGACAGAAGCAGAAGACGAATCGTCTGATGATCCATGTTGTTGGACCGTGAGTGCGCGATGAATGTGGAGAGGGAGGATGTCATAGACGGACAGTGTAGCACCAGATGTAAGGTAAGTATTGTAAGTAAGGTAGGTAAAGTAGGCATTGGAAATATCACTGGCAATGAAGTCTCCTTACGTACCTTACGTACCTTACGTACCTTACGTACCTTACCTACCTTACTTTCTTCACTGCCCTACTCTTCACCGCTGCCACCTTTCCTGCCTTCTCCCTCGGTCTCAGCGCAACCAGTATCACAATCATCCATCCCCAGAAGAGCAGTCCGGCAATCCAAGAGATATGGAATTCAAAGACGGATTCGAGTGTCCCGTAAACCGCAGATCCGGTCAGTGCATACATACTGAGAACGTAGACACGTCCGTAGCCTCCCGGAACACGCAGTATCGCCGCCAGAATCCAGAGGAAGAATGAGGAGAACACGAGTCCGAAGAGCTGACCCAGTACACCAAAGAACGCTCCGACAAAAGGCAACACCGTAATTCCCAGAACCATCGCGACGATGATGACGGGCTTCACGAGTGGAAAGAAACTCTCGAGCTTCGCCACACCCTCCTCGTACACTGCTCGGTTGATCTCCAGTTTGTTGACATCTTTGAGCGATGCCACGCGGTACCTGCCAGTACTTTCTCCGTCTTTCTGGGAGTTGCTATCGGGATACACCACACTTTTCGCTGTAAGAAGAATCATAGTGTTTTTCGAAGGATAGTCTTCGGCCGATGCGCCAGGATCGATCAGCACAAGATGCTGATCTGTATCTTCGATATCCCATGCGTCTACAGCCACTTGTGGGATGTCGAGCGCGTACGGTGTCTGCACATTCGTCACGAGTGATCCACTGATGATGGACACCTCCAGATCAGCAGGATAGAACTGATCCATAGATTTCCTGGCAACATCCAACGCCTGATCCACCTTCAGAACCACGCTACCAGCACGAACCGCAAAGTTTACGCCGGAGACAAAGATCAGCAGTGCCGACAGCCAATAGATGTACCAGAACCCGGACCAGAATTTCTTTTTGAATGTCTTGTAGAAATTGAGATCGGTAACGCTGCGGTAGAGGGTAATGAAGAAGGTGGAGAGGGTGTGCATGGGGGAATAATAGCAGATTTTTATTTCCGCAGCCGGGACGCCGCGTCCCGGCTGCGATAGAAATCCGATATACTCAATTTCCATGCGAATCCTCCTTGCCATGTCCGGCGGTATCGACTCCAGCGTCTCAGCTCACCTGCTCAAGAAGCAGGGACATGACGTCATCGGAGTCCGCTTGAATCTCTGGATCGATCCCAAGGCTCCCTCACTCGCGCAATTACTGCCAACCAAGTGCTGCACGACGCAGAACGTCAATCGTGCCGCTGCGACTGCGAAAGCGTTGAAGTTCCCCCTCCACACCGTCGACATCGCCAGTGAATTTAAAAAGAAGATTGTCGATCAGTTCCTGAAGGATTACGCGGCGGGACTGACACCCAATCCTTGCGTCCTCTGCAACCGCACCATCAAGCACGCAACGCTCATCAAGCTCATGAAGAAGTACAAATGCGACAAAGTGGCAACGGGGCACTACGCCAGAATCGAGTGCAAGCAGAATCGATCAGGCAAAACCATCTGCAAGCTGCTGGAAGCAAAAGACAAGAAGAAGGACCAGAGCTACTACCTCTACAGTCTGTCACAGGAACAATTGCAATCGACGATCTTCCCACTGGGCAATCTCCTGAAATCGGACGTGTACAGACTGGCGAAGAAGTTCAAAGTTCCGGTCTCGGATGCCTACCGTGAGAGCCAGGATCTCTGCTTCTTCCCGGAGAAAGGTCCACATGCATTCCTGAGGCGATACTTGAGGAAATCGAAATCCGGCGACATCGTGAAGCGCGACGGCACGATCGTCGGCAAGCACACCGGCATCCCCTACTACACGATTGGCCAGCGACACGGACTTGGCATCGGTGGTCTAAAGATCCCGCTCCAGGTGGTAGAGAAAGACCGGAAACACAAT
>CAINWJ010000040.1 GCA_903854455.1 Candidatus Peribacteria bacterium
ACGGTCAGCGTGCCGGTGGTAGCGAAGGGATCCACCATGACTGCACATGGTACTCCTGTCCCATCTGAGAGTCGAGTGTTTGGCTATTGTAAGCCAGATACAGATGATCGACAGGGATCACTTGTATTCCTGTATACTACTATCAATGTTCTACACCCCCCTCCGTACTGCAGTGCTGCTCTTCCTGACAGCTCTAACATTTTTCAATGTCTCTTCGGCGAATGCGCAAGCTGTGCCGCCGCAGGATAAAGGCATCCAGGCGATCATCACCGGACCTGGTGATATTGCCGTCGGCAAAACGATCATTCTGGATGCATCGGCAAGTCATGTGACAGGGGAGAAGCCGGAGTACCGCTGGATCATCGATGAAACCAAGCAGGTGATCTCACGCTCTGTCGAAGCCATCTATACTCCGGAACGTGCCGGCAGATTTACCATTCGTCTGACTATCCGGTCATCAGGGTTGGACGGCAAGGCGTTGCAGGATGAGACTGCGCAGGAAGTGACTGCATATCAACGAAAGATTGTTGTTCTTGCCGATGGAAGTGTGACGCCGGAGAAGCTCAAGACACATGCCGATGAAGCGATGAAGTCAGGCGTGCTGCTGCGCTTACTCCAGATCGATCCCGCAACTCCTTCCGTCACCGCTGAAGATGCACTACTGAAGCTCCTGACTGATCAGAAAGACGCTCTCACGGGAGCAGAATCGATCATCGTCTGGACGGATGGCATCGCAGGTCTCCAGGCTCTGACGCGGAGCATCGAAGGGAATGCCGACCGCAAGGCAGGCATTCAGAACCAGACGATCATCCTTTTCACGGAGCGGAGCCTCTCCACCATCGGACGCACCACACGGGGATCATTATCGCTGCTCAATCCAAAGCAGCTCATCATCACGAGGAAGGAGGCGATGAATCCCTTACTGGATGCCAAGAACATCGATGACTTCATTTCGACTCTCGTATCCCGGGACATCGACGTACTGTCACTCAATGCATCATCATTCTCCGTCCGTCCGTGGAACATTCTCTCGGTACTGGTCAACTACCTGCTCGCTCACGGCATCTCCGGACAGACGGTCATTCTTCTCCTCATGTTGCCGGTCATCGCAACGATCTTCGCATTCTTTAAGCAGGTAGTCGGTATCACGACGTTCGGCTTGTACACACCGACAATCGTCACATTGAGCTTCATGGTGCTCGGCTGGTGGATCGGGATCATTTCACTCCTATACATCATTGCGATGGGGTACATGACACGCTCTCTCATGAAGCGGTGGTCGCTCCTCTACATCCCGAAGGTCGCCATCATCCTGACTGTCGTGAGTGCGACACTCCTGGCACTGGTTGCACTGGGAGCTGCCTACGGTCTGACGTTTACACGAGAAACGATCTTCATCCTTCTCATTCTCTCGACACTGGCGGAGAATTTCCTGCAGCTCAAGACCGAGGAAGGTTGGTGGTCCGCACTCTTCGGCATCGGCGAAACTGTGCTTGGGGCATTTGTCTGTATAGCCATCGTTCAATGGCAATTGTTCCAGTCTCTGATTCTTGCATACCCTGAGCTCCTCCTCATCACAATTGTCATCAACGTCATTCTCGGACGGTGGACTGGGCTCCGGCTGGTCGAGTACTTCCGCTTCCGCGAAGTCTTCCGTCATCTCGCCGAGGAATAAGCCCATGCGGTTTCCCTTCTTCTCCAACCACGGCGTTCTCGGCTTGAATGCGCGTAACCTCCTGTACATCAGGCCGTTCAATCCGCGCAAAGCAGTGGCGTTTGCCGATGACAAGATGAAGACGAAGATGTTCCTCTCCGCCCGCGGCATTCCGACGGCGAAGGTCTACGCGCGCATCGAGACACGACGTCAGCTCAAGCTCTTCGATTTTTCATCCCTACCCGATGAGTGCGTTCTCAAGCCCAATGCCGGCTTCGGAGGGGAGGGGATTATCATTCTCAAAGGCAGGAAGAACGGCGTCTTCTTGGATCAGGGGAAAACTCCCATCGAAGAATGGAGATTACGCGAACACATCGAAGACATTCTCGACGGTCGGTTTGCAGTGAGCGGCAGCACCGATACGGCATTCTTCGAGCAGATTCTCACTGCGGATGCCGCATTTGCCCCGTTTCGACCTGCGGGATTGCCTGACATACGGATCGTCGTCTTCAACCTGGTGCCGGTGATGGCGATGCTCCGGATTCCGACCGGGGAGAGCGGAGGCAAAGCGAATGTCCACCTGGGTGGCATCGGCATCGGCATCGATCTCGTCAAAGGTGTCACGACTCATGCAGCACAGTACCACCGGATGCTCAAGGAACTGCCGCACGGCATGCCGGTTGCGGGCATAGAGATTCCGCGCTGGGAGGAGCTTCTATTGATCGCCTCCAGGATCCAATCGATTACGAATATCGGCTACCTCGCAGTCGATTTGACGCTGGATCAGGAGATGGGACCGGTGCTACTGGAAGTCAATGCCCGCGCCGGGTTGATGGTGCAGGTCGCCAATCTGGCGCCGCTTCGCTCCAGACTGGAGCGTGTAGCCGGACTCTCTGTCAGCTCACCGGAGAAGGGTGTCCGCATCGCTCAGGAACTGTTCGGCGAGAAACTGGATGTACGGGAAAAGGAGGAAGGAGATGAGAGACCTATCCTCGGTCCTCAGGAGATTCTGGAAATCTCCGGGGACGGCTTCACGCTTGAGGAACGATGCGTCATAGCACCGGAACGCGAGCGGTCGACATTTTCCCCGGATTTGATTGACGAGCTCATGAAGGCTGGAGCCATAGAACCTGTCGAAGATGCCAAGGGTGCGTACAAAGTGAAGTTTGTCCTGGCTGACAGAAGGATCCAGACACTTGTACGGGCAAGTACTGAATCGAATTCAATACGTGCCATCATCGGCAGACGCGATCTCACCGGATTCCTGATCGATCCCGCCAAGCGCTCGCCGCTACAGACCAAGTCCGTCGTGAAGAAGGATATGCACGCCGTCGATCATTTGCTGGCAGAAGTCGATCATGACCTCCAGCTCCTCAAGTTCCTTCGCCCGGTCAATCTGCAGGAGGAAATCGAGCGACTGAGAGCAGACACGAAATACAACCCGGTCTTCCTGCAGCGGGAATGTACGTTGGATTTGAAGGACATGGAGGAATCCATCCAGAAAGCGGACATCGATGAATCACCGCTGGGTATTCTCCTGAAGAAGAAGAGGCGCGAACTGCTCTCGAAGATTGAGTTACTTCGGTCCCGTGGCGATCCGCAGCGGTTCACGGCGGCATCGATGGCTCTGTACGGTCAGCCGAGCCCCGCTCTTGTTGGATTTGCCGAATCTCACGTGCGTTCACAGCTTGCCTGCGATCTCCCCATACCTGGTGGCCAATTGCTATCCAGTAAGCAGGTGGAGGAAATCTTTGCAGCATCACTGCTGAAGTATGGGCTTCACGACTGGCAGATCATCGTGAAGCCGGACATGGTGTCGGACTGCGCAGTTGGCGAGAAGAAGATTTTCATTCGCGAAGAAGCTCAATTCTCACCAGATCACGTCGCGTCACTGGTTGCCCATGAGATCGAGACGCACGTTCTAACGGGCGAAAACGGTGCGGCGCAGCCGTTTGATCTGTTCCGCCGCGGCTTTGCAAATTATCTGGATACGCAGGAGGGACTGGCGATCTTCAATCAGATCCGGGTTCTCCCGCCGAATCACGAGAAGCGATACCTGCATGCCAGGCAGGTACTGGGGATTTCCTACGCTCTCGAGCACTCCTTCGCAGATACCCGAACGTATTTGATCAATGAATTGTTCTTTTCACCGGAGAAAGCGCTTGCGAAGGCAATCGACTTCAAGAGGGGACTGACACGTACATCAGAACCCGGTGGCTTCACGCGTGCCATCACCTACTTCCGCGGCTACCGCGCCATCGAACAATTTGTGAAGGAGGGCGGTGATCTGCGGAAGCTCTACGTCGGGAAGATTGCTCTCGAAGATCTGCCTCTGATCGAGCAGATTGAAGATCTGAAAGAGCCACTGCTGCTTCCTGAGTACCTGAGGAAGATTGGGGGCATAAAGAAGAAGCGCAGATCAATAAAGAAGATTCAACGATAATTTTGATGCAACAATCTGCCAATGCAGTGAATCTGATTCAAGGATTATTCGCAACCAGAGGGGGGCGTGCGCCGCAGGTGGGGGGTGAGGCGCGGGAATCGGCGCACGCGTTTTCTTTCTGCCATTTCTTTGTCGGGTGGATTCAACTTCTAAGTGCAACACTCAGACAGGAAGTAAAAGCTTCATGAGGCGTACGCCATTGTAACGTTTTCCGTGGTCTGCCATTTAATCGTTCTTCAATTAGACGC
>CAINWJ010000041.1 GCA_903854455.1 Candidatus Peribacteria bacterium
CACGGGGGATCCTCCTCCGGAATACTTGATGGCATTGCTGATCAGATTCTCGACGATCAGGGTCAGGAGTGACCGGTCGGACGCAACATTCATCGGTGATGCCGGCGGCGTAAACTGGACGGATGTCTTCCTCTTGAGCTGCATGGTTTCCAGGGACTTGATGACATCCGCTACGAGAGCGCTCACATCGATGGGTGTGGGGTGCAGCGTGAAGGTACCCAGTTCGATCTTCGAGACGTTGAGCAGCGCATTCACCAGCTGCACCATGCGACCATTCGCAGCATCCACTTCCTTGATATACGACCGTTGATCGTCTTTCAGATCACCGGCTTCGTTATTCAGGAGCATCTCTAAGTACCACCGCATGGATGAGAGCGGTGTTCTGAGCTGGTGAGACACCAGTGTGATGAATTCCGATTTCATCCGATCGATGCGTCGCTCTTCGGTCATATCACGGATCAATGCAACGGCACCGATGCAGTGCGCCTTCTCCAGGATGGGCGTCACGCGGATCTGCAGTGCGATCTCCGTACCATCCTTCCGGATCAGAATGAGCTCAGGATCCAGTCGCGGATGCCAGCTCTTCTTCTTGTGGAGTACCGCAGTGAGCGGATGCATATCCGCAGAGAGCGCCGTTCCGTCCTTTGCGATCAGCTGCAACATGTTCGTTGCATTCCTTCCGTGCAGGTGCTCCTCTGTCCAGCCCGTCAGGACGGATGCCGCATGGTTGGCGTAGGTGATGGTTCCTTCTGCATCCGTCACCAGCAGTCCGTCCTCCATGCTCTGGAGTATCGCGGCATCCTCGGCATGTTGGATCAGGAGCTCCTTCGTCCGTTCCTGCACGATCGATTCGAGATGATCATGCGCACGCCGGAGTCGTTCCGTCAGATCCGCCCCGGCTTCATCGACGGCTTCCAATTCATTTCCCGTGAAGATCGTCCTGCCGAACTTCCACTTCTTCGTTTCCAGTCCCTCGAATTTCTTCGTCAGTTCCTCCAGCGGTCCGACGATCTTCCTGCTCAAGAAGAACATGCTGAGCGACAGGAAGCCGACGACGAACAGCCCCGCACTTGCCAGATTCATGGCGATCCGGAGCGGCGGTCCCGTTACCTCGAAGCGATCCATCTTCACCACGACCGACCATCCGATGGAGAGAATCTTCCGCTCCGCACCGATGACTTTGATTCCTGCGTAATCCTTGCCCTCGAATAATCCCTGTGTCTGACCCATGTCAGAAAATGACATCTCTCCGGCGGCTTGCTCGAGGAGCAGGAACATGGACGAGGAGCCGTCATTCTGGCTATGGAGGATAACGTCTTTTCCATCGATCGTCGTCGTCAGGAGCACCTCGGCAGTGCTGCCGAGATAATCAACCCGGAGAATCTGTGCGGTTAGGGGTTCAGCATCGAAGGTCGCGAGCAGCATGCCTCCACTGGCACCTTTGGGAGCCGCGATGATGTAGGAAGTCCATCCCCGCTCAGAAATGATCGGGTGGAAGAGGCTTGTTCTGGCACTCTGGATGGTGGAAATTCTTCCGGCATTGATTTCTTTGTTGGCTGCAGTTTCGGCGATGACCGTACTATTGCCTGACGCATCTATATCCAGCAACTGCTGGAACCCTACGAGTTTTGTGACGGAGGGGAGCGAAGCCAACTTGGGATCCTGTGCCAGGATGGATATCTGCTCGCGTTGTCTGGCAATGGTGTTTTCCAGAAGCAGTGCGCGTGAACGGACGGCGGCATTGAGCTGTCCTTCCGTCCTGGAGCGCAGTTCCTGCGATGAGAGCAGGAAGGCAGTCATCGTCACGGCACCTACACTGATGCTGAGCAGGAGGAACACTTCCAGGAACAGCGTCGCACGCAGCGGATGTCTCCGCGTAGAGTGGGCAGCCGGCACAGACTGGGGTGCAGGAAGCATATTCTCCCCATTGTACCATTTTTCGCGGGTTTTTACTATCCTTTTTCGGCATCCTCATGCAAAAAAACTCGGTTAACGGATCATGAGCAATAGGTATGGATGTGCCGCGTTTCTCTGACCTCATCCCCAACCCTTCTCCTTTGCGAAGGAGAAGGGAGCTGTATTGTTTTTGTTTTGTACAACGAAAAAACAAAACAACCTACAAAACAGTTCCCCTCTCTGCCGCAGCGGAGAGGGGTTAGGGGTGAGGTCAGCAGAGG
>CAINWJ010000042.1 GCA_903854455.1 Candidatus Peribacteria bacterium
AGACCGTGCTTCCAAATGCGCCAGAATCCCGATGCCGAAAACAATGATCGTACCAATCAGGAAGAATGATCCTAGGAACAAGCCAAACAGATCACGCAGAACCAGAGACCAAACGAAAGAAATAACGGTCAAAAATCCCAGCAATCCTGAGAGCAGCACGTAGATCTTCAGCGGGTTATAAGCGGCGATGGCTTCGGTGATGTACTGGAGAGTACGCAGCGAATCCCGCACGATCCTGACCTTGGTCCGTCCGATGCGTGCGCCGTAGTCAATGGGACGGTAGTGAACGAACTTTCCCTGCAGAAGGAAGATGAGCGTCTGCGTCGTTGTGAAACTGAATCCGTTACAGAGATCAGCTTCGATGGCGAGAGCATCCTGCTTCCTGCATGCGCGGAGACCGGAATTGATATCCGGGATGGAGCGCCCGGTCGTAAATTCCACCAACCACTGGAACACAAGTCTCGCCGGCATCTTGAGAAACGATCCGCGGTAATGCTTGCCCTGCCTGGCACCGACCGACATATCGAATCCTCGCTCGATGTCAGTAACGAGAGCGGGGATAGCGTCACTCGGATACGTCCCATCCGCATCGGTGATGACGACGATATCATGAGTGGCACGCCGGATACCATCTTTGAGACTGCGCCCATACCCGCCCGACGCAGGATGTGAGATCAGAATGACGCCGGGGAAAAGTCGAACGACAGAAGCTGTTCCGTCCGTCGATCCATCGTCGATTACGATGATCTCCGGAGAACCTGGAAGCGTCGTGAGCTTCTCAAGAGTCGGACCAATGCCTTTCTCCTCATTGAGGGCGGGGATGATGATGCTGTAAGAAGATGTCATGGAGAACGCTTGGAAGGAAGGAGGCGGTCAAAACCGATACCGGCGAACGCACAGTAGCAGAAGAGAACAGGCACGAGGTACCGGGGCGTGGCATCGGTCAGGCAAAAGACAAGGATGGCGTATCCGATGAGAAGCAGGAGAAGGGCGTAGCGACGATCAACAAACGATCGCAGACCGAATGCGACTCCGACGTACATGATCGCGCCGGTGAGTGCGGTGTAGTCATTGAATGCAGAACTGAATCCGCCTCCAACAAACGGGATATGGAGCTCCACCACTTCGAACAACGAGAACCAGAGGTAACCGCCGAAGTTCCTGAGAAGCTTTTGTCGACTCTCGGCTGCGATCAGCCGCTCATCACGCAGTGCCGTCCCACCCGGCCATCCCTGGTGATAGAGAGCCGTTGTACTACACGCGAGCGGAAGCCCTTGCCAATCTCGTGTGACGTATTCGGCGATCAGACAACGTAGCGGCGTCAACCCACGGACTTGCTCGGCCTGCTCAGCCCGTGCGTACCACATCACCGCGACACGACTATCACCGATGACCCGAGGACCGGCACCGATGGCGACATTGCGACCAATCCATCCGCCAACGATGACAGCACAAACTAAGAATGTAATCGAAAGTCCGACTGTCGGTCGACGATCAAACAACCACAGAACGGCGAAAAAGAAGGGGAGGAAAACAAAGGGATAGTACGTAAGAATCAGACCGCCAAGGCATACGCCAATGGCTGCAGCAAGCAAGAATGGGTGTCGCCCCGCTTGCGAGAAGTAAAGTCCCGCAAGCACCAGAAGGAAACTTAACGCGAGTATTTCACGGTTCGCTGAAAATACACAGTGCAGGATGGAACCGGAGGTGAGAATGAGGAGGAAGGTGATCCCCGCAGCACGACGCCCGGCACTCCGAACAAACGCGGTACAGAAGAATAGGGATGCGAAGAAGAGGAGGGTTGCCTGGATCACATATACCCCGACCGGATTCTCGTCACCGAACAAAGCGTAAGTAATGGCGAGGAGAACGCTCTCGCCGGGCTCGCGCTCGACGAACGGCCGGACACCGTCGACCGAATATGTGCCCGCATGCAGCAAATGCAGAGCCGCCGTAGAATAGCTCGCTGCATCGGAGGCGAAGATCTGATTGTCTGCAACCCGAAAGACAAGAGGAAACAGGAGAATAGTCACCGCCAGATACACTGCTGCTCCGCCTGCGATCCATCGTTTCCCCATGCGCTAAGTATACTGCGTGAGCCACTCATCCAACCAGAGCAGCGACCAGACATGATCGCTGAAATCGACGGACGAGGATCGGTACTCGCGGAGGAAACGTTCCATCGCATCGCGCCGGAAGAATGTCCAAAGCTTGGAATCGCTCCGTAGCAAACGCGCATCCACGACTGCTTTCGCATCGGTCCGGAACCAGTGATCGAGCGGCATACGGAATCCCGTTTTCCGACGGCGGAGCGTTGCAGCAGGAAGGAGGTTTCTGAGGGCATGTTTGAAAATGATCTTGCGCTGGAATCCCTTGAGCTTGAAA
>CAINWJ010000043.1 GCA_903854455.1 Candidatus Peribacteria bacterium
GCATCACCAACATCCTCGGCATCGTACTGGGGCTCGGGGCATTCTTCGTCCTGCTCTCAGTGCACATGAATGCGATCTGGAGTGTCAGCATCGGGATCACCGTATTCCATGCAAACATGCTCCTGCTCTTCCCGATTCTGCTGATTCTTGTGCGTGAGAGGAGGCGAAAGCGGACACAGTCGCTGGCTTGAAAATATGCAAACCGCACTGAGTTCAGGATTGTTGATTGCCGATTTCTCCATAGGTCCTGAGCCAACAATCCAATGTAAGGAGCCGAAAAAGCGAACGCTCGTTGTTCCTCTTGCCAGACATATGTTCATCGATGATTCGACGAAGCTCAGTCCGATCGACCATGCCGGCATCCAGAAATGCTCCGGCATTCAATCTCTTTTCAACGTCTGCACGCAAGGGACCCCGGAACCACGGTGCCACCGGTGTTGGGAACCCGCGCTTATCGCGACGGTTATAGACGGCTGGTGGGAGGAGCGGCTTGAGCGCTTCACGGAGCACCCACTTGGTGGAGTAGCCGCGGATCTTCATGCGGTAGGGAAGACCAAGCGCGTATTCCACGAGACGGTAATCGAGGAACGGGGTGCGTGCCTCCATGGAGAACGCCATGCTGTTGCGGTCTTCGTAGCGGAGGAGCATGGGGAGATTGGTCTCCGAGAATGTGCGGTACATCTCGCGATCGAGCGGGGAGCGAAGTGCACCGATCAATGATCGTTCCAGCGGATCATCAGCAAGTTCTTCCTGCGCCTTTGCACGGAACTCAGGGAGAAATAGTGCATCCTTCGCCTTCTCCCGGTGCCAGACAGAACGAAGGATGGGAGCCGCACGAAGCAGAGCCTCAGCCAAGACCGGCGTATTCGGACCGATGTGTTGATGAATCCCTCCGACGCAATCCTTGATCTGTCTGATCGCATCGAGCGGAGAGCGCAGTCGACAGATATCCCGCATCAGTGACGCGATGTACGACGCGAAGTAATCCGTGTACCCGCCGAAGACCTCATCCGCTCCCTGACCGTCTAAGAGCACCGTGACGTGACCGTGCGCACAGCGCATGACGTTCCAGTGCGAGAAGACGCCGGGCATGCGGACTGGTTCATCGTGGTGACGGACGATGGCATCCAGTGCCGGAAAAAAGTCCCCGGCAACCGGCGTGATGGAATGTGCAGTCGCACCGGTCGCAGTATTGACGGCATCGATGAACGACCGCTCGGAATACGCGGGATCATCGTAGATGCAGGAGAATGTCTTCGGGATAACGCCGAGTGACTGGAGCGTCATGGCAATCGCACTGCTGTCGATGCCGCCGGAAAGACAGACACCCACCGGCACATCGCTCCTAAGTCGCACCTTCACGGCGTCGGTGAAGAGTGATCGCACCGTTGCGACCGGATCGGCGTAATCATACTGCGATCCAATCCTGTTCAAATCGGGCTGCCAGAAGCGCTCGATCGCGATGCCAGAAGCCGACCAGGTGAGTGTGTGTCCGGGACGCAGATGATGGATGCCCTGGAACACCGTCCGGTCTGAACCGAGCGGTGTCTTGCGATCGAAGAAGGCATAGAGATATGACCAATCCGGTGCCGTCTTCCGACCAATCAGCAGTGCTTTCATTTCAGACGCGAAGCGCAGGACGCCGTGATCGTAGGTATAGAAGAGCGGCTTCACGCCGAACCGATCGCGTGAGCAGATGAGTGTCCGTTCCCTGCGGTCGTA
>CAINWJ010000044.1 GCA_903854455.1 Candidatus Peribacteria bacterium
CCAAATAATTTTCAATACCCAATTTCCAATATCGCTTACATTGGGCATTTTGTCATTGGTGATTATTTGGTTATTGGGATTTGGTCATTGGTCATTTATCAATCATTTCCATCATCTCTCCATCATTCTCCGATTCTTCGCTATCCTCCCCCCATGCGCCACGGTTTCCTCCTCGTCAATAAACCCCGCGGACCGACCAGCCACGACGTCGTAGGGCAGGTTCGGCGGAAGTTGGGTGAGCGGAAGATCGGGCATCTCGGGACACTGGATCCTCTGGCGACGGGGCTGATGGTGTTGGCTGTCGGAGCCAAGGCACTCAAGGTTGTCGAATTGTTCAATGGCCTAGAGAAGGAGTACGAGGCGGATGTGACGCTGGGTGCCGTCAGCACGACCTATGATTCTGAGGGTGCCATCGAAGTTGTCGAACTGAAAGCCGGTTGGTTGCCGCCGGACGACGCGTCACGCATTCAGGCGCTCATCGATGACCGTTTCCTTGGCAAAGTGAGCCAGGTGCCACCGGCATTCTCCGCTGTCCACGTCGGTGGGACGCGTGCCTACCGCAAGGCGCAGCGCGGCGAATCGTTCGAGCTCAAAGCACGCGAAGTGAATATTCTCCACTGCAAGGTGGGTAAGTACGCATATCCGAAAATGACGCTGACCGTGCGCTGCGATGCCGGCACCTACATTCGTTCGCTTGCTCATGATCTGGGAGAGAGTATGCGTTGCGGTGCTTATCTCTCAGGACTCAAGCGGACGATGGTAGGGGAGTGGACGGTGGAGGATGCAGTGGCACCGGACGATGCCAAGTGGACCCACATCATTCCCCTCAAAGATTTGCTCAAGTCGTTCGAAGTGGTCCACGTGACGCCGGATCAATGGGAGCACCTGAGCAACGGACGCAGCATCCCCGGCACCTTGGCAGCGGATGTTCCACACATTGCCTGGCTCAACGAATTGCCGATGGCGTTACTGGAACCCGATCGCAAGCGCGAGGGCATGGTGAAGCCGAGGAAGGTGTTTTAGTACTAGCGCAGGACTTGTCCTGAGCTTGTCGAAGGATTCTTTGTGCGGGAATCGGTGTAGTCTATTGCCATGCATCTACACATCGAAAATGGGAATTTGCTGATCGGTTTGTCCTTCTGGGAAAAGGTCTGGGGATTCCACGGATCATTCCGCATTCCGCTTTCTCATATCATCGGGATGAAGCGCGAGATTCCCGTGACATCGTGGAAAGAACTGAGAGTGCCTGGTTCATTTATTCCGGGTGTCATCAAAGCGGGAACGTATTTCACTCCACGGGGCAAAGAGTTCTGGTACGTGACGCGGTGGGGGAAGCAATACATCACGATAGAGCTTCAGAACGAGCGATACAGGAGGATTGTGCTGGGGCTTCCGGAATCTCAATTCATCCCAACATTTCTTGTATCAGGAAACGCTTCTCATTGAAACAGATCCTTACGTTTGCTACCCTCGCACAGCTCTTTGTCACGTTATTTAAATTTTGGGTCAGTAGCTCCCGCCTTCGCTCTGCGCTTCGCTGAGCTATGGTAGGCAGGCAGCCCGGTAGAGTGTTCATTTCATCATCGCATCGTTTGGGTCAGTAGCTCAGCCCGGTAGAGCAGTTGCCTCTTAAGCAATTGGCCGAGGGTTCAAATCCCTCCTGACCCACCATTGCCCTAAAAGAGAAAAGTGATATAATATATATTATGAATAGTTCGAGTACAGAAATTCATAACAGTGCAAATCTCGATGAGCTTCGTCGCTTTCTCGATAAGATCTATTTGTTAGATCAATCTAATCCTGAGCGTTCACTTGCCCCCGAATGCTTACATCAATTGCAAGAGCGTGAGTCTGATTTTATCGGAACTGAGCTCCATTATCGATACTGGTAC
>CAINWJ010000045.1 GCA_903854455.1 Candidatus Peribacteria bacterium
AGTTACAGCTTGAATCACTGCGAAAACTGCATGGACTGCTTCCGCATCCGCAAGGGGGAGCTCCTCTACGAGTGTGTGGATTGTGTCCAGTGCTACGACTGTGATTCCCAAGATATCTGATGGTGATTGGCGACTTTCCCTTTTTCTGAAGAGGAAAAAGTGGTGACAGGTCATTGAACAAAAAAGTTGCACAAAAGATCAAATGGTGGCATGGATGGAGTGTTCATTTTCCACCACGCCACCATGGACAGAGTGCAACGCTCCCTCTCTTTTTCCAAATCAATTGCGCAGTATGCCCAGTGCTTCGATACCCGGACGTACCGTTCCTTTCGGGCAGTCATCGAATCTCTGCTCTTGCTCTCGGACTGTACGCAAGCGGAGTTCGCCATGAGAGCAAAGAAGTCTCTGGCCGCTCTCCAGTACTTTTTCCAGAAGGCACGTTGGAGTGTTGCGAAGATCAACGCGCTGCGCCTGTCGATCATTCGTCACCGAAAGGAGACCGCCGACCGTGCAACGGACACGCTCATTCTCGACGGCACCGTTGCTCCCCGGGACAAAGATTGTGAGTCCGAAGGGATCTCCCGTGTTTGGGACAACTGCCGGAAGGCGACGGTGGCGGGGTATGAGGTCTTCGGCGCGGCGATCGTCACGGCTTCCTGCATCAAGTATCCGCTCGCACTCAAGGTCTACGATCCGCGCAAGTGGGACTCCGTCTTCCAAGCCTGGATCAAGTTTCTCCGGTGGTGTCTCAAGAGGACGAAAGCCATGCTCGTCGTTGTGGATAAAGGCTTCCGGAACAGCTTCCTCCTCGCCGCCATCCTCGAAGAGGGCAGGCAGTTTCTCGTGCGCGTGACGTACACAATGCCCGTGTGGATACTGACGAAAAAGAAGCGAGAGAAGAAAAGGGGCAGGCAGCCGCGCTTCCCCGATCGTGAGAAGCGGTCTGTGCAGAATATTCTCGATCATCGTGAGGGTATCAAGACGAACAAGGGCACGCTCTGGGTCATCGGAGATGCCATCGTCGATGCATGGAAGGATGAAGTGCAACAAGCCTGCGCCATCATCGTGCTCCGACGCAGGGGCTTCCGTGAGCCGCTTGTACTCTGTTCAAGCGAGAGCCATTGCACTGTCGAGCGTGCGCTGGAACTCGTCGGTTGCTATTTCCGCCGCTGGAACATCGAGACCACGTTCCTTGAACTCAAGTCGTGGTTCCAGCTTACGAACAACAAGCTCAACACCATCTGCGCCATCGAGCGGCACTTCACGCTTTGCCTGGTCGCGCACAGCCTTCTCCAAGGGAAAGAACGACGCTCCGACCCCGGTCACCCCATCACCCTGTTCATCCGGTTCGTACTTCGGAAAACGCGGAACATCAAAGAAATCACGCTGCTTTCGCTGAAATGTTTCTACGAAATGTCCATCTCACCGCTCGTTGACCTCGCATCACTTTTTGCTCAATTCCTTGCCAAGAACTATGGAATCAGCCGTTGAAATTTTGGGAATCACAGCCGCGCTCATCCCTCCTTTCGTTTTACATTTTCCGCTTTCTGTCCTACATTTTGCGCATGCCTACCTCATCACCCTCCCAATACGCCGACAGAATGAGCCGTCTGCTGGCGCAAATTATCGACGCTCTCATTGCAATCATCCCTACGGCTGCCATTTTCTTCGTCATCGGTTCACTCACCAAGGATTCGTCACAAGCTTCGCCGCTCGCGGCGGTCGGCATGATGGTCGCTGTCCTCTGGATTCTCGTCATCTGTGTCGTGAACCTC
>CAINWJ010000046.1 GCA_903854455.1 Candidatus Peribacteria bacterium
CATATAATAAACGCACCTCATGTCCGAAGCTGAACGGTTGAATGTCAGTTTCGAACTTGGATGAACGAGAAACGTTGCTCTAAAATCTGAGGAATGTGGCCCAATATTCGATGCGGTAATTTTGTATGTTATCGAAGCTCCAGGCGTAATTGTCTGAGGAGATTCAAGACTAACTGCAGCATCTGTATTTGCATTTGGAACAGAGGAGGTCTGTGAAGAGGTCACCGAGGATGTGACCGAAGAGGCAACCGACGCTGTTGAAGATGCCGAAGAGCTGCTTGCGGAAGAAACAGGAGTTCCCGCCGTGCAGTCATTCTTGCAGGTATCACTATTGTTCGTGTTGCCGTCATCGCAGACTTCACCATTCTCCGGGATGCCGTTGCCGCAGACAGCCGTGCGGATGGCAATCTTTGCCCCGCTCGTTTCATTGACCACGAACGCGTAGAGCGTTCCGGGCTGCAGACCGACTGCGCCGCTCGTACCATCCGTCTTCGCGAAGGTGATACTGTTGGCAGTCTGGAAGGTCGCAAGCCCGTTCTGATGCGCAGCATCATTATCCCACGCCTTCTTGGAAGCGAAGAATGAGCCCGGGAAACGGTTCTTGAAGAGCGGTGCCTGGAGGGCGGCTCTCTCGGCACTCGCCGTCGCATCCACGTACTTGTAGCCGTAGTAATCGACATTACGTGCTCCGGCAATCGTGGAAACAACCTGATCCATGGGAGCGGTAACGACATCCGCACCGGTCGGCACATGGACCAGATAGACCTTGTCCGTGGCCATCATTTCTGAGCGCTCGCCCGGGATGAACGACACCTCGAAGACATCGAGATTGTTCCTCTTGCCGTAGTACAGGAGTGAACCCTGAACGTTGGATCCTCCGCTCTGTCCGAACGGCAGCGGAATATCACCCTTGTACGGGGTCGGTCCCTGACTCAACGACACCGTCAGCACCGTCGCGATGACGATGCCAAGCGCGATGACACCTCCGAAGAGTGTGCGCCGGGAAGGGGAGAGATGTACTTGTGTGTTTTCCATAACCGGAAAGGGGAAAGCTGGATGGTCGATTAGTTGAAGAAAGGAACGGGAGATGTGACCTTGCACTCGGTGCTGCATGTGCTCCTGCCATTGTTGACGCCGACATCGCACTCCTCATCATCCGCAGTTCCGACGATGCCGTCCGCACCGGCTTCCTGCTGGATGTTGTCACCGCAGTACGGACCGGTAAGAGTATGGCTCTGACAAGAGCTATCACAGTACGTGCAGGTGCCACCGTAGTCTGGAGTGCAGGCAGTGCCGTTCGCGGTACCGTTGTCACAAACTTCTCCGAGTGCTGTATCTGTATTGCTGTTTCCGCACTGACCGTTTATCCAGCTGATAATGGTCAAGACATCCATCGCCGTGATAGAGCCATTGCCATCGACGTCGGGATAACGTGGAGTAGGTGCGACCGCAGAATTCACTGCTGAGATGCCATGAGTAGCAAGGAAATCCGTGACAGCCTGAACATCGGCTGCGTTGACGATTCCATTATTGTCCGCATCGAGCGGGAGAGCGGTGTTGTGCCAGGAATAGTGATACGTACACACGCTCTTCTCGCCGGAGCAGACGTAATCCGCTTCGACGACGCATTGATCGGAACATCCGTCACCGTTGATCTGACCGCCATCGTCGCAAGCTTCCGGTGATTGGACAGTGCCATCACCGCAGGATCCACCGGTAACCGTCTCGTTCTGACAGGAAACAGTGCAGTACGTGCAGGTCCCCGCGTAATCAGGATTGCAAACCTTACCGTTGTCGGTGCCGTTATCACACTGTTCATTATTAACATCCTGAGAAGTGCCATCCCCGCACCACGTAAGTCCACGTGCTGTAAGGGTGGTATTGGATACCGGAGAATCGGGAGCGGATGGCTCCTCTGCGATGATAACGTACCGCGCATTGGCCTCCAGGGTAAGTTCCGACAAGGGATAGAATGTCACGCCCTGAGTACCCGCAAATATCGACGGAAAAGATTGGTCATCTGCCAAGTCGTCATTCGAGGCGAAAAAGGTTCCGGGGAAGAGATAGGAGTAAGTCAATGGAATAGGATTGCCTTCGTCATCCTTCGGGTCGGTCAGTTTATAATTGTATGCATCCCGCTCTGCTTGCGCATCCACGGACTCGTACTTGTAGCCGTAGAAACGGGTACCGGGAGTGAATGCGATGGACAGCGGTGCATTTGCAGAGAACGAAGAAGCATCCGAAGGAGTAACGACGAAGGTGATGCTCTTGGTACCAAACGTTTCAGCCGTCTCTCCGTTGTTGAAGGTCATGTCCGTAATGAGACGATCGTCATCAGTGGAGCCGATATCCAGCAGCTGACCACGGATTGTGGTGGCTTTGGAACCGAACGGCAGAGGAATATCCCGTGAGGAAACGCGGGCAGGCTGCCTACCGCGCATCACGACGAATCCGAAGACAAGAAGTGATGCGATCAGGCACACGATCAAGATCGTTCTGAGTGTGTGCCGGGAAGTGACGGGAGTTTCCATGAGAGGAAGAGAAGTGGGTATGAGTGTGTTGAGGCTGCAGTGCTGTAGAAGGGACTAGAACGGAAGATCAATGAGTTGGCACGTATTGCTGCAGGTGTCATCGTCAATCCGGTTGCCATCATCGCACTCTTCACCATCATCGATCTGCTGGATGCGATCGCCGCAGTACGGACCGGTAATGTGCGTGGTGCTCTTGCAATCCGGAGCGCAGGCATCGCACGATCCGGTATACGGAGCGTCGCAGGTTCCGCTGTTCGTGCCGTCGTCACAGACTTCACCGACGGAGGTATCCGTCACTCCGTTGCCGCACAGATCACTGAAGGAAAACTCGATCTGGAGGACATCCGATGACGTGACGAAGCCGTCTCCATCCACATCCGGATACTGTGGAACGGGAGTGACGGTCGGATCGACCGGAATATCCTCTCCCGCATGAGCGTTGAGGTAATCGGCAACCGCTTGAGCATCACTCTCATTCACGACACCGTCATTATTCGCATCCAGAGGCTGAACGTCGTTGTACCAGGAAATGAGCTGTGAGCACGTACTGGGTGCACCACTGCACGTCCAACCGGTCTCGATCTGACAACCCGTCAGATCAGTACCGTCACTCGTGCCCGAGGAACAGCCGTCCCCATCATCACCATTCCCGTCATCACACTGCTCGCCATTGTCTGCCTGTACGATGCCGTCACCACAGGATGTGCGGTAGAGAACGCGAATATGGCAGGAGGAATCGCACCAGTCGCAGGAACTGTCGCCATCGGCAGGAGAACAGACTGTACCGTTCACGGTCCCACGGTCGCAGGTCTCGGTCACGGAACCATCCTGATTCTTCTCGAGAATGGCATTGCCGCAAATCGGAGAAGATGCGATGGCATAGCACGCACCGTCCTCACAACCGTTGTCACATGTCTGAGGATCAAGAGGCTCTGAGAAGCCGTTATTGCACTGATACTGCGTCAGTGAATCCACTGAGCAGATATCGATATCCGTAAAGGTGAATCCCTCCGTCAGCGTACTGACTGTCACGCCACGGACGTAGGGATCGTGCTCGGCATCAGTCGACGTGCAAGCCATACAGACGCTCTGCGGATCGGTAGCTGAATATGTGTCAGTCGTGCGTTCACCGCAGGACCATCCGGATTCCACCTGGCAGGTGGCGGAGCATCCGCTACCGTCCTTGTTATTGACACCGGTATCACACTGCTCGGAAGACTGAAGAATGCCATCGCCACATGATGCAAGACCACGGATTGTCATGGTCGTATCCGACTTCGAGGGATCGGCAGCACTCGGCGTCTCGGTAATGATGAGATAGCGGGAGTTTGGATCAAGCGTCACCTGGGAGAGAGGATGGAATATCACACCCTGACTGACAGAAAACTGTGAGGGAAAAGATTGTGCATCAGCCAAATCAATCTCCGAAGCGAAGAATGTGCCTGGGAAGATCTGAGAGTAGGTAATGGGAATAGGAACACCGTTTTCATCGGTCGGGCTTGAATTTTTGAGATTGCGCATGGATCGTTCTTCAGCTGCATTCATGGATGTATACTTGTAGCCGTAGAACTTCGTGCCAGGGGTGAGTGCAGCAGACAAAAGAGCACCTGCAGAGAATGAAGTGGGATCCGCAGGCGTCAGAACGAACGTCAGATTGTTGGAACCGAAGACCTCAGAAATCTCGCCTCCATCGAACGTCATGTCAGTGAGCGTACGACCGTCACGTGTCACGCCGATATCGAGCAGCTGACCACGCACGGATGTTTCTTTCGCCGTTCCAAATGGAAGAGGAATATCACTGGAAGGCACGCGTTCAGACTGGATCCTGCGCATGGAGACCAAACCGAAGACGATAAGAGATCCAACGAGGCACACGATCAAGATCGTTCTGAGTGTGTGCCGGGAAGTGACTGAGGTTTCCATGAGAGGAGAGGAAATGGGTGTGAATATTGCTGAGAATACGGCGGGAAAGAGTAAGGAGAATAAATACTAGAACGGCACTGCAAGCAGCTTGCATGTGTTGCTGCAGGAGTCCCGGTCATTCCTATTACCGTCATCGCACTGTTCCTGCGGCTTCTGCTGGATACCGTCACCGCAGTAGGGACCTGTGAGAGTGTGGCTCATGCAAGATGCATCGCAATAGTTGCAGGTGCCGGCGTAATCAGGATTGCAGATCTTGCCGTTGTCGGTGCCCTTGTCGCATTGCTCATTGTTGTCTGCTTCCGTTGTGCCGTCACCGCAGAAGTGACCGGTGACCGTCTGATTCTGGCAAGATGTGGTGCAATAAGTACAAGTACCAGCGTAATCAGCATTGCAAGCAGTACCGTTCGCAGCGCCGTTGTCACAGACTTCTCCGAGTGCTGTATCAGTGGTGCCGTTACCGCACTGGGTAACGATCCAGTCTGTCACTGCAGTAGTGTCTGCGGATGAGATGACGCCGTCGTTATTCACATCGGGGTACCGGGGAGTCGGAGTGACGGCAGGATCAACCATCGTCTCACCCGGATGAGCCGCAATGTAATCCGTGAGTGCCTGAACGTCAGTTTGATTGACGACGCCATCATTGTTCACATCGAGCGGAAGAGCGGTGTTGTACCAGGAGATAAGACTCACCGGACTGATTGCATACTGGACCGATTGCACGACTGTTTGATGGTTCTCAATCCACCAGAATTCTGTACCGGTGGCACCGGCGTCTTCGTCGAGCCAGCGGATGTGACTTAAACTGGATGCCATACCGGAAACGGTGACGTCTGAAAATTTCTCGAATGACACCTGTACCGTGGACACCTTTGAAGAATCGACGCGCTGGATATTCGCATTCAGAACAAATGTCGCATCAGAACCGGAATAAATCGTCGTCTGTACACCAGCAGTCTGGATGTTCCAGCAGGCGAGCAGGAATTTCGGCTGATTGGAAGAGGAATCCAATGGATAGCAGGGAGATTGCACGCTCGGATCGGTCTTGTTATAAATCTTAAATCCGCCTGAGCCGAACAGGATGTTCGATGCATCGACTGTCACAATAAGATCGGTGAGAACAACCTTATTCGGACCGTTCTTGCCATTATTGTTTGCTGCCGTTGTAAATTTGAACTGACCGATGTCACGCGCTGTGCCGGTCGGAACTTCTGTCCCATCCGCATTCGGATCGGCGTTCGTAATGGAATTGATCTTCGAGAGAACGACGACGCTCCTGCTGCCAACAATCGTACGATTCACGACAGGAGTATCGGTACCGATGAAGATCTCTCCTTCAGGCAATGAATCGGCATCATTCGACACGAGAGCTTTACTGGACAAAAGGTCACGAGCACCAACCGGGCTGAAAGCAGAGCTGAATCCGGTATCCAACGAGAATTGAATATTCTGTCCGGAAACGGCTCCATCTGAATCAGTTCTCATTCTAGGACGGACGAGAATATCCATCACCGTACCTTTCTGGACTACGAACTCCTGATTTGACATTCGTGCACAGAATGAATGAGCCGGAACAGTGGAAGTGCCGCAACCGCCGATTGTGGCAACGGTGAAGGGCGTTGTGACTCCAACGGCATAGAGTTCCAGACGTTCGATGTTGGATCCGACTGTCGCTGCATTCATTCCAGAAGCCGTTAGTACGATGTCAGTTACATCGATATCTTCGGTTTCTGCACGGAACTGAAGACGAAGAACTTCATCGCCAAGTGTACCGCCGAGGAGCTGATGAGAGGAAACAGGAGTAGCTGATTTTGTAACGTACAGATCGCCAACAGATTGGGTTGTGCATGTGCTCGGCGAGCCGGTACACGTCCAGTCAGCATCGACCTGACAGGCAGAACAGCCATCTCCGGTCTTCTGATTCGCATCATCACATTGCTCTGTAGATTGGACGAGACCATCCCCACACCACGTCAGACCGCGAACGGTCAGTGTCGTGTCGGAGGTTGGTGAATCCGGGGCATTGGGAGTTTCTGCTATGACCAGATAGCGAGAGTTTTCCTTGAGCGTGAGATCAGAAAGAGGGTGAAAGGTCACACCCTGCTCAATGGCAAAGATTGACGGAAAAGATTTGTCATCTGCCAAATCAGCATCCGAGGCGAAGAAAGTACCGGGGAATAGATTCGAGTAGGTCAATGGAATAGGAACGCCGTTCTCATCTGTTGGCTCAGTCAGCTTGTAAGCCCGCATGTCCTTCTCTGTTTGTGCATCCACGGACTTGTACATGTAGCCGTAAAACCTGGTACCGGGAGTGAACGCTTTGCCCAGCGGAGCACCACTGGAGAATGTGGAGGCATCCTCCGGGGTCACAACGAAAGTCAGACTGTCAGCACCGAAAACCTCAGAGATTTCCCCTTTGTCGAATCTCATATCGACGATGGAGCGATTTTCGTTCGTTGTACCGATGGGACTCAACTGACCGCGCAATGATGTGCTCCTCATGGAGCCAAACGGCAGAGGAATATCCCGCGAGGAAACACGAGCAGGCCTACCGCCACGCATGACGACGAACGCAAATGCGAGCAGGGACGCCAGGAGACACAGAGCGAGGATCGCCCGGATATTCCGGCGGGATGACACTGGAGAGAGTTCCATAAGAGAAATGGGGATGGATATGAATTTTTCATAGTATTGTACTCTGAATTATCGTTTTCTGCAACGGCGAAGGGCTCAGACGGATCACATGATTGTTGGCTGGAGAAAGTTTCCTTTGCCCGCCTCATCCTCCTGTCCTCGTTGGGAGAAGGATGCCTTGCTGTGATACGCAAACTTACGACGACGTTTTCTCATTTACGATGAACCAAAAGAAGATGGCGCTGTGTTGATCGACCGCAATCTCTTTTTTTCTGTTTTTCTAGGTTTCCTCTCTCCTCACGGGAGAGAGGTGGCACGTCGGTCGCAACCGACGTGACGGAGTGAGGTGGAGTGAGGCAGGAGGGACAGCAACTGCTCAATGGTCGACACTATCGAGAGATGATCTACTCCAGCAAAGAAGTATGTGATCCAAGAATCAATCTGATCATCCCGGATATATAGGGAATTTTTCATGGCGACGGCTTTGCTATGTTTCTCCCCTCTATTTCGGAATGATCCGAAGCTATTTAAACAACCTCCCCACCTCCTTCTTGAACTCATCGACATCCTTGAACTCCCGGTGCACGGATGCGAAGCGGATGTAGGCAACCTTGTCGAGCTTGGCGAGCGCCTTCATCACATCCATCCCGATGGTCAGCGATGCCACTTCCTTCTTGTTCGCCGCCCACTTCTCTTCCAGTGTCGAGAGGAGACGATCAATCTTTTCCTGCGTCACCGGACGCTTGGTGCAGCTGAGCCAGATGCCGCGTTCCAGCTTGCTACGGCTGTAGGGCTCGCGCGTGCCGTCACGCTTCACGACAATCAGGTTGCTGAGCTCCTGCCGCTCGAACGTGGTGAAGCGGTGACTGCACTTGGGGCACTCACGCCTCCGCCGAATCGCCCGACCTTCCTCCGCGATGCGGGAATCGATAACGGCCGAGTCTTCATGCTTGCAGCGGGGGCAGTGCATACGCAGGCAGTCTACTCTGTCGGCTGTGACACTGGAATGCGACGTAGATTAATTTTTTTCAAGACCTTCGCACCTGTTACTCGATCTACTTCATATTTTCTTTTGATAATGATTTGCTTTCCTCCTGCTCTGTTTGCACACATTCGCACAAATTCATCGTCAGGTGCATATATTATAAACTGATGAGGCTCTTGTAGCGCTATTAATTCCTGTGACATATCATTGAGCTGCCTTGCCGCTATTTGAAGGTCTGTACTAATCTGCTCACATTCAACCATTGAATCTAGTAATTGATCTAGCTTGATTGTTTCAGCTCTCAATACAGATGAAACAGTAACTAATTTCTGATCAGGATTGGCACTTTGTACTTTCAAGGCTTCTGATACTGCTTGAAAACGTTGGCAAAAAAGACCATTAATTGTTGATATGAGTTCACGAACCGGCTGAGATGATCGGACTGTTCGTATTAAACATTGAGGCATAGGAGACCCTGCTCCTTCCCAATGTATGGCACAAAATCCACATTGAACTTGTGACTTACCAGATAAACTTTTTAAGATTCTTAAGTTAAATCCTGTGTCTTGTCTGGCTTGAAGATCGGCAGAATGATCAATATGCAATAACTCGATTATCTTACGCATTGCAATTCTACTTAATTTTCCATTCGTATCCCGATGCCGACAATCAGCCGGTGGCTGGAATGCAGTACCTGAAGTAGTCTCTAACATAGCGAGAAACTACACTCATTTTCCGTCAATGCAAGGCTTTCCCGCATACCTCTGCGGTTTAGGACATCCATAAGCCATCATTTCATCTTCGCCTCTCTGCGTACTATCCCTCCAGCAGTGAGATCAATGATCTTCGATGGTGGATTTTTCGGTAATGTCCCTGCATCGAGAATCAGATCCGGCTGCACCAATTGATCCTTGAACTGCGCCACGATTTCCTCCGCGCTGTAGGTATTCGGAAATCCGTGAATGTTGGCGGAGGTGGTGGAGAGGGGTTTGCCGAAACGCTGTGCGAGGGAGGTGGCGAGGGGGTGGGAGGAGACGCGGAGACCGATTGAATTGAAAATTGAAAATTGAAAATTGAAAATTGGGACGATTTGAAGCTTTGGAGCATCTGATCGCATTGGGAGAATTAATGTTAAAGGACCTGGGAGGAATTCGTTCGCCAATTTCTCCGCCTCGTCATTCCACTGCACGTACTTCTTGGCTTCTGCAATTGATGAAAAGAGGACGCTCACGGGCTGATTCTCCGGGCGCTGCTTGATCTGAAAGAGTTTCTCGACGGCTTTCGGATTGCTCAAGTCACAGGCGAGGCCGTAGCAGGTTTCGGTGGCGTGGGCGACGATGCCGCCCCGCCCAAGAGTAGCGAGAGCTTCTTCGATAGCAGCCGCTGAAACCGTCAGAATCTGCACCCCCCAAGTATGAAGTATGAAGTATGAAGTATGAAGTATGAAGTATGAAGTATTATGAAGGGACTTCGATACTCAATACTGCATACTGAATACTACATACTATATTTTTTCACTGCCTCCTCCACCCGCTTCTCTAGGATCGGCGACATCGTGATCGTGAGCGGAACGGAAATGACGCGCTCGCCGATCTTCAGTTGAACTTTTTCCGAGCCTGGGAATGTCTCGAAGATCCGACGAATCTCGATCATCAGCTCCTTCGGCGCTCGAGCTGGCAGAGAGATCGTGTGGATGGAAATCGAATGTGGAGCTGCTGGCGGATTTTTTGAAGCCTGATCGCTGATCGCTGATCGCTGATCGCTATTCTCCGATGCTTCTGCTGCAACATCCAACCCCAGTTTCTTGATGGGCTCCTCCACCTTCATCCCATCAAAAATCCACTTCGCCAGCGGTCCGACAATCATTTCGTGATTTCCCGCAGTTTGTGGAGATGTCGTCGTCTCATGTTCAGGTATCGGCTGATCATTGAGCATGAGTCCACTATCAGTATTCCACTTTTCGCTATCCGCTTCCTCTTCCTTGTGTCGTGCAGTACCGCGCCAATCCCTCGCCTCCTCTTCGTTGAACATGCCGGCTTCCTTGGCGCGCTCGATCATCGTGTCGATGGATGCGCGCTTCATGGCTTCCACCTTGAGCTGCGGCAGACCCATGCGCATATCCAGCGTCCCAGCCATCACCAACACAGAATCAGGCTTGTCTAAAATGTCTTTGAACTGCGCATAGACCCGCGGGAAGAGCATCACTTCCATGCGACCAGTGGGATCTTCGATGGTCAGTGCCGCCATCGTCTCGCCCTTCTTGGTATGGATCAGCTTCACGCCTTCCACGATGCCGGCAACGGTGATTTTCTTGCCGACATCATCATCGCAGAGACCTTCGATCAGCCTGGCTTTCTTGCCCATGTACTTCTTGAGACCGGCGAGGGGATGACTGCTGACGTACAGTCCCAATGTCTCCTTCTCCCACCGGAGCTTCTGATTACTGGTTGCAGGTTCCATCGGCTCAAATGACAGCTTCATGGATGCGTGTTCTGAGCCAAGGGATGAGAACATGTCCGTCTGCGATGCGCCGACGTCACCAGTCGTCTTGGCCAGCTCCGCGATCCGGTCGTACTGAGCAACGAAGACGCCACGCTCGCCGAGCGAATCCAGCGCACCGGCTTTCGCGAGCGACTCGAGCAATTTCTTGTTCAGGATCTTCGCCGGAACGCGCGTCGCAAACTCTTCGATGCTCGCATACTTCCCCGACTTTTCGCGAATCTCGATCATGTGCCGGATGGAACTCTCACCGACACCTTTGATGCCAAGGAGCCCGAAGCGGATGGTGCTCTCCGGCAACGCTGTGAAGTGCGCGAGCGATTCGTTGATGTCCGGTGGCAGCACCTTGATACCCATGGCACGCGCCTCCTCGATCTCGATGGAAATGCGGTCAGTGTCGCCACCTTCGGAGCTTAAGAGCGCCGCCATGAACTCGGTCGGATAATGAGCCTTGAGATATGCCGTCTCGTAGGCGATGCGCGCATAGCAAGCACCGTGAGATTTGTTGAAGCCGTAGCCTGCGAACGGTGTAATGACGTCGTCGAAAATCTTCTCGGCGAGCGCCTTCTGGTACTTCTTGGCGACCGCGCCGCGGATAAACTTGTCCCGTTGAGCATCCAGCTCTTTCTTGATTTTTTTACCGATGGCACGGCGGAGCAAGTCGGCTTCACCGAGTGAGAATCCCGCGAAGACGCGCGCCATTTCCAGAATCTGCTCCTGGTAGATCCCTACCCCGTACGTTGGCTTGAGGACGGGCTCCAGATCCTTGTGCGGGTACGAAACTTCTTTGATTCCATGCTTGCATTTGATGTAGTCCGGAATCTTGTCCATCGGAC
>CAINWJ010000047.1 GCA_903854455.1 Candidatus Peribacteria bacterium
AAATCCTTGGAATCCTTGGTTTCTTTGGTTTCTTTGAAATCCACCGTCACTTCCCCTCCACCTCCTTATGCTTGTGCTTCTTATCCTTCTTCATTCCCTCTACCGCAGCCAGGAACCAGTCGATGACGTAATCGATGGCACCGATGGGCTTGAGGACGATCGCCTCCACATCTTCTGACAGCGCCTCGAACCGGTCCGAAATCCGTTTGAGGGAGACTGACACGAAGATGAGGTGATAGAGCAGCACGATGAGCATCGCCACCGCGATGATCGCGAGGAGAGTCAAGATGTCGCTAAGGGAGAGGACGGTCATCGGTTCGTGGTAAGATGCTTCATCCTACCGCATGACAAACCGCTTCCGCAAAGCACTGGCTACCGTTCTCGGCATTCCCGCAACGGTTTTCATCGGGGTGATCCGGCTGTACCAGATGATCCTTTCGCCTGATCACAGCTGGCTGAAGCACCTCTACCCATACGGCTACTGCCGCCACGAACCGACCTGCTCGCAGTTCGCGGTTGCATCATTGCGGTCACTCCCCTTTCCCATTGCACTTTGGAGAATCACGAAACGAGTACTGAGTTGTCATCCGTGGAAAAAGCCATCGGATGAACGATTGAAGGTAGCAATTGCGAAAACGATGGATTTGAAATAAGTCTATGGAGCTCCTTAGCCGGACTTATCACAGAATATTCCGACTCCGGTTAGGGGGTATGAAAGCTTTTTCTCCTGAACAGCCAATCTTCCAAGGGTAATTCGGAAAGTATCATAGCTAAAAATATCAACAGACCACCGAAGGCGCGGGAAGGAATGAAAATCTCTTGACCAAGAGTCCAGGCGAAAATAGCCGCGAACACTGATTCCATCGTAAAAATCAGCGAGACTCTTAATGTGGGCACAGATTTCTGTGCGATATTTTGGATCAAATAACCAAGCACTCCTGCAACGATTGATAAATAGAGAATAGCCCAAATGGCGGTTGCATTGCCGATCGCCAAAGACTGATTGAGTATGAGAGAAACAAGTAAACAAATAATTCCTATTGTTAAAAATTGCTGAAAATTCAATATGTAGGCGTCGGTTTTGTTCTTCATCAACTTATCGGTGTAGAGGATGTGAATAGCGACAGTTATTGCAGTCAGTAACGTGAGAACGTCCCCTATGTTCATTTGTTCGATGCCGCCAGTAAGGATCCACAATCCTGTTAAGGAGATGCACAAAGCAATGATGTTTTTCAGGTTGGGGATTCTCTTCTGAAATATGATGGAAAATAGCGGCACAAAGATTACAAAGAGTCCTGTGATGAAACCTGAATTGGAAGCTGAGATATAGACCAATCCGGTACTCTGGCTGATATAGGCAATGCAGAGAACAATGCCAAGTAACATTCCCTGACGGAAATTTTTGAATAGCTGTTTATGTTGGACGCAACATAAGATGATAGCCATCACTAACGCTCCAAGAAGAAATCTATATGCAAGAAGAGTCACTGGTTTAATATAGTTTTGAGCATCTTTAATAATGAAGAACGTTGCTCCCCAAAGAATTTGAAGTAGAAGCAGAGAAATATCAGGCAGATAACCTTTGTTAGTCATGGTGCAGAGAATACGTGTTGAATGATTTTTTTGGAAGTTGCTCCGACAAAGTTCTAACTCCGGTTAGGGGAATCTATAAAAATCGCTTTCTGGAGCCATCAAAATCCTGGAGCTTCTTAGCGGAGCTTATTCAAGAATATTCTGGACTCCGATTTAGAGTTGCCGTTCAGTTGGACGAAATACTCCTTCAGTTTTCGTCTGCCGCTGCCGCTTTTCCACCATAGCTCTCTGGTTTTCGCTTCTTTTGAAGTGGCGAAGGTTTCTGTGAAAAGGCATTTGAATGGTCTTCGATGTTTCGTAGCTTTTGAATGACCATTGTTGTGCTCGTTGAACCGTCGTTCAAAATTGTCTGTGAATCCCACATATGTTCTTCCATCTTTTAGGCTCTGTAATACGTAAACGTAGAACATTATATTATTCGGGATTAGGTAGCGAGCCTCGCACAAGTTGATGTGGAATTGAGAAGGAGCGGGCCGCCTTCGGGCGAGCCTCGCTCCAAATTTGCGGAGCAAATTTGGAGCGGGTGAACGGAGTCGAACCGTCGTCACCAGGTTGGAAACCTGGGGTAATAGCCGTTATACGACACCCGCATTCAGTTCAATGAACGTTAAGACGCGCTATCTCACGTTCATTCTACATTCTACATTCTACATTCTCAATTCTCCTGATCTGCCACTCAGCGACAGCACAAAATTACCGACTCCCTTTCTACTCTGTCACCGGCACCTTAATTCCGCGCGACTTCAGAATGTCCTTGATGGATTTGCCAGCGGAAATCTCGGTCCGCAGTTCCTGCTGCGTCATGCCGAGAGGCTTGGCATCACTGGAGCGTGCAGTGCTGGATGCAGAAGAAGTAGTCTCGCCTGTCGGTGGCGGAGTTAGATCACCGGGTTGACCTGCCGGAGGCTGAACTTGTCCGCAGCCAGCGAGGATTAATCCGAGAGTCAATGCGGAGAGGATAAGTGTGCGCTTCATGGTGAGAGGAAGAAAAAAATACGGGAGGAAATCGTGATTACTGTCCGACGTAGATGGCGTAGCCGCTGGCATCCGTGCCGATGAACACTCCTTCGATGTTCCCGCTGACAACGGTCTGCGGACCCAGTGCGACCATGGCATCTCCATTGACCTCGATATTGCCATCGACCTCCGACTGCTCGATCACGATGACACTCTGCTCAGACGCATTGACGTTACCGGCAACACGGGTATCGGAAATGAAAATAGTTGCGCCGTCCAACGCGAGAGTGTTGCCATCCACTTCTGTATTGGTACCGGTCTCGGCATTGCGTGAAAGAATCATCTGGCTGCTATCACGAGCGATCACATCATTGAGAATGACAAGACCAGCCAATGTGCGCTGCTGCGTCCCCTGGATCTCCACAGTCTGCAGAGAAAGATCATCTTGCGCGATAGCGGGCATACTGGCGATAGCGCCGAGTAGAAGCAGTGCTGCCATCAATGAGGAAGCACGACGGATGTACGAAGGACGGAAAGAGAAGATGAACATAAAAATGGGGGAAATATCGGAAAATATCATTATTGAACGTTGAACGTGCCGTTACCGGAGAAACGGAGCTGCTTCACGATGAAACGCGAACTGGAAAGACATTGAAGATTGACATTGCCGTTGCCGGAAATATCCAGGAGAGCATTGGCAATGTACAGAACACCATCAATATTCAGAGTACCGTTGCCGGAAATCGACATCGTCACCGTAGAAGCTTTACTCTGATACATGGAGATGCCGGCATAGATTCCGGATGCAATGGGAGAGAGTGTGAGATTCGCATTGCCTGAAATACTGATCTTGTCAGTCGACTTGGCAGGAGCGTTGTAGATCATGACTCCCCTACCGGACACGACTGCGTTGCCTGAAATGGACAAGCCGCCTCCCTGGAGATAGTAAATACCAGGATTGAGCGTTACGTGCGCATTCGCAGAAACCTTGATGCCACCGATGTATGTACCCGGATTGATCGTCACCGTCGAATTGCCGCCAATCTGTGCTGCGGAGAATGTTTGCGTCGGAGGACTCAAAGCCGGCACATCAGTCAGCGGGTCCCCAGTGGGCGCCATGCCTGGATGAACCGTTCCGACAACCTTCGCGTTCCATACCTTGTAGATCCCGGGGTCGCCTGCAATGTTGATGGATGTAGCAGTGATCTTGCTGCTACCGCTCATCCAGATCGCAGACGCATTGTCGGAATCCACCACAACTGTTGCATTGGTATTGGTAATCAGCATGCTGCCGTTACCCGTCAGTGACAGCGCTCCCTGCGCCGTCGGATCCAGAACAAGGATGCCGATACTCTGCCGCTGCCAATCGATAGGAGTAATCGACTCGCTGTTCGCTGCCGATGATTGATTCCCCGAAGCAGATGCCTCATTGGATGCAGAACTCTGTACGGAGGTGTCCTCCTGAGATGTCGCCGTGCTGGACTCCGTATCATTATTGATCGAATGTACCGAAACAGAAGACTGGGTGGAGGAATCGGCATCGGAAGAAGCAAGTGATGAGGCGGAAGCGGAGTTGTCAGTACCAACACTCGTCCCGGCACTTTGAGTAGCCACGGAAGACTGCGTAACGTCTGACGCGGCTTGGGATGTGGATGTCGTAACATCTGATGAGCTGGGTACAGTATCGGGTGTGCTCGATGAAGAGACGGGCGGAATGCTGGAATCGATGCTGTGTGCGATATCGATAATATCCTGCGTCACACTGACGACTTCGATGCCATCACCATCCAGAACAATAGCCGCCTGCAGACCATTTCTGGCTGTCAGAAGGATCACTCCACCCTGTACAACCTTGCCGCTGATCTGAGTGAATATCGCTTCCTTCAACCCCGAAGGAGTAATAGAGGGAGGTAATGGGAATGAGACATCCGACGACGTATTGCGACCTGCGTATGACGATCCTTCGAAAAGAACCCCTTCTGCAACCCGGAAGCCCCACACAGAATCATGCTTATTCGATTGTGCAAATATTCTCGCAGAACCAAGACCCTGCACCACCGTCGACACAGCAACATTGAGATCACTCTGAGAACGGTAGTTGAGCACTGTCGGAAAAACGACGGTACTCAGAACGCCGGCGAGACCAAGTGCGATGGTGACTTCCAGAATGGTGAAGCCGGCAAAACGTGAGCGCTGTTTCACTCTGGAAACGGAAGGAGGAGACTGAACCATAGAGAGAATGGGGAACGGAAAAGTTATTGCTGAGCTGACTGGAGGAACGTGTCGAAGACCGCCTGGTACGTAGCGAAAGGATACGCACCGTTGATCTGCCGGACAGACCCGTCCGGACCGTAGACCCAGAAACTGGGCGTACCGTTGATTCCCGCTTCACCGGCATCCGCTCTGTCACGCTCAACGGCACTCGACATGGCATGCGATGTCAGACAACCACTGAATGCGGCTACGCTGATATCGATATTCGCGGCATAAGAGCGAAAGAACACCGTAGGATCGGCAGCTGCACTCCATTCTGCCTGATTGGCAAAAAGGAGATCGTGCATCTTCTCGAATGCATTCTGTTTGGCTGCACACAATGCGGCTTCAGCGGCGATATCCGCATTTCGATGAATGGAGGAAAGAGGATAGTTACGGATCTCGTACTTCACCAATCCAGGAACAATGTACTGCTTCCTGATCCGGGTATATGCCTCCTCGAAGTAGCGAGCACAGAGCGGACACTCGTAATCCGTGAACTCGACAACAGTGATCGGTGCCGAAACTTTGCCAACGACAGGACCGACACCGGGTGTCGGGGGTTTGCGGGTGGCAGCGGCATGCAGAAGCGGATCATCGATGTGATTGAGATTTTCTGAAACGACACTCGACGTGAGATGGAGGCCCTGAACGTTGCGGATCGTCACGAGGAGGAGGAAGCCGATAATAATGAAGAGCACCGCAAGGAGGATGACGAGATGCTTCGATCGGATGAACGGCCCGGTAGTAAAGAATGCTCTCATGTTTGGGTAGAACAACGAACACAACAGTGCGATCCGTTGTTTCCCGACATCTTACTGGTTGAATATGCACGAGCAAGCGACCGCGCAACATTCTCGGCAATCAGTGGAGAGGAAATGAAGGAACGAGCTCGACGATCACTGCCCGATGATCGGATTCGCCTCGCTTCACGGTTGAGGAGATCACATCAAAACCGTGTCCCAGGATATGATCGATGGGGCGACGGTAGACCAAACGGATGATGGGTGTTGTGCTGCAGGTGGGATCGAGCGAGGAGTAACGACCCAGCGAACGGAGGAACGGAGGAAAGTGCTTGGGAACAAGATTGAAATCACCCAGCAGAATCATGCGCTTCGCAGGATTATCCTGAACGATCTGCTCGATCACCTGCATCTGCCGTTGCCACACGCGTCTCGTGCGAGGGATACGACGCAAGGCAGCATGGAGTCCGATAATGATCGTATCGCCGCCCATCATCGCCGCCACAACACCGCCCCCACAACCCGGCAAATTGGGAGAATGATCGATGGCAGGAACGGCGACAGGAGCACTCCTTTCTCGTGTTGCCAGGAGCACTTCGACATGATCTCCGCTGTTCATGCGAATGCCGAATCCCGAATGAAATGACCGGAATCCAAGACGCTTCAGCGCTGCGATCAACGACAACCGCTGTTTCCGACCGAAGACCTCGGCGATGGCGAGAATATCCGGCTTCGCATCCCGAATGAGCGCGATCGTCGGTGCGATGGTCGGATTTCTGACACGACCGTACTTCCGCAGGAAAAAGACGCTGGCATGAAGCCGTGCGCTGGATACGAGCTTGCGGGACGGTATGCCGAAACAATGGTTGTAGAAAAGAACACGAAGAGGGCTCTCTGAATGCTTGCCTGGAAGTTTCACTGCCTTGCGGATCCGATGGGATGCTCTGGAAACTGTAGAAATCACGAGGCAAATCTACAGAGAACGGAGGATTGTTGTCGAGGCTGAAGACAGAAAGGAATAGATTTCGGCTTGCTTTCATCCATCCGGAGGCATAGGTTTCCCCAAACTTGGCTTACTGGGCTGCTTTCCGACCATCCCATGAACGCACTTTCGAGACTGTTCTACAAGTACCGGCGCTTCGCAAAAATGATCAAGTTGTTCCTGATGATTTCAGGACCGGGCATCATCGTAATGGTCGCGGATAACGATGCCGGTGGCATCACGACCTACACGGCAACCGGTGCCGCCTACGGTTATGGACTGCTCTGGTTCCTAGTCCTCCTAGGACCCGTCGCCTACTTCATTCAGGAAATGACCGTACGGCTGGGAGCAGTCACGAAACGCGGACACGCCGAAGCGATCTTCGATGCTTTCGGTCCCTTCTGGGGATGGTTCTCGCTCCTTGACCTCGTCCTCACAGACTGGCTGACACTCGTGACGGAATTCATCGGGATGACGGCGGCACTGAGCATTTTTCACATCCAGCCATGGATCACGGTACTGATCGTCTGCACCGTGATGGGCATCATGATCCTTCGCGGACGCTACTGGACATGGGAGAAGATCGCCATCTTCTTCTGTGCACTGAACCTGGTGTATGTGCCGGCCGCATTCATCGTCCATCCATCGATCAGCGACATCATCAATCAGGGATTCATCCCACACTTCCCAGGCGGCTTCACCGGACAACTCTTCTTCTTCCTGATGGCGAACATCGGAACGACCATCGCGCCATGGATGGTGTTCTTCCAGCAGAGCTCCGTCGTGGATAAGGGGCTGCAGGAGAAAGATATTCCCTGGGGCAAGCTGGATACCGCGGTCGGATCGCTCTTCACCATCCTCATCGCTGTGTTCTGCGTGGTTGTGACGGCGACACTCCTCAAGGGTGTGCAGATCGAGAGTGCGGCACAGGCGGCAACCATCCTCATGGGGCAGAGCCGGTACCTCGGTACCCTCCTCGCCATCGGCCTCTTCAACGCAGGCTTCCTGGGTGCCATCTGCATCTCGCTCGCCAGCTCCTGGGCATTCGGCGAGGTCTTCGGCTGGGCGCACTCCCTCAACCACAAAATCCGAGAGGCGCCGTGGTTCTACGCATTCTACTTCTTCATGATCATTACGGCAGGATGCGTGGTTCTCATTCCCGGTGCTCCCCTCGTTCAAATCACCCTCTTCGTGCAGGTGATCGCGACAACGCTGCTCCCGGCTGCTCTCGTCTTCCTGATCCTCCTGCTCAATGACGAAACGCTCATGGGAAAATTCAAGAACACGCTCTTCCAGAACATCGTCAACGTCGTCATCGTCGGTGCTATCATCGTGCTCTCCACTCTCTATAGCATCAGTGCTTTGTTCCCAAACCTCTTCGTCTGATCGCATGGAAGCCTCCTTCCCACCACCAAGCGGCAACAGGATGAGTGAGTTCCTCAGAACACGCTTCTCCAAGTTCCGGGAGATTAATGAGAAATACCGAACTCCGCGGATCAAGACAACGAAGGCAGTGTCCATCGCACTGCTGATGCTGCGGCTCTACCTGTTCCTCTTGATCGGCATCCTGTTCTTCAAATTCATTACGACGATATTGATGCCATAATGAAAGGAAACCGACGAGTCCAAGGAAACCAAGGAACCTTGATACAACGATCACCCTAACCCTGACCCTGATTCCCGACCCTCTTATGACCCTCTCCTACGACAACGTTGCGCAAGGTCAGAAGTGCTACCTGACGGACATTCTGGGAGGTCGGGTCTGCGTCCATGGAAAGAAGATCGGGAAACTGGTCGACATGGTCATTGTGGAGAACGGTGATCATCCCGAGGTCACGAACCTGGTGGTGCGCAGACCGTTTGGCGACCCGTCACTCCTGATCCCGTGGGACAAGGTGAAGCTGCTCAAGAAAGATGAGGTCGTGGTCTCCATAGACAAACTGGAGGAATTCGAACGTGAACCACAGGAGACAGATATCCTCCTCAAGGATCACGTGCTGGACAAGAAGGTGATCGACATGGAGGACCGGGAAGTGGAGATCGTCTACGACGTGAAGCTGCTGGCGAAGAACGGCAAGCTCATGGTGACCGACGTGAACATCAGCTTCTACCGGTTCCTGCGTCGTCTCGGACTCAAGTGGTTCGCTAAGTTCGTCTACAACATCCGTGGAAAAGAGAAGGATCACAAGATCCCCTGGAGATTCATCCAGTCACTGCCGCAGAACATCGGCAGTTTCCGTGGAGATGTGAAGCTCAAGGTGCTCCGTGAGACGCTGGAAGAATTTCATCCTGCCGACGTTGCGGACATTCTGGAGGAAGTGGACCCCAATCAGCGTGTTGCGATCTTCAACCAGCTGGAATCCGAACAGGCATCTGAAACACTCGAGGAAATCGATCCTGCGGTGCAACGCGATCTGGTGCCGGCGCTGAAGAAAGATCGGGTCGCGCAGCTCCTCAGTACCATGACCTCCGGTCAGGCAGCGGATATCCTCTCTGCTCTCCCGCACTCCGAGACGCGGGAAATCCTGCGCGTGCTCAAGACCACGAACCCGGAACATGCACGAAAAATCGATGCAATCCTGGGGAAGCAGGAGGAGCGAATCGGCAACTATGCGACCAGCAAGATCCTGATGGTGGAGCAAGCAACGAGTGTCGCGGCTGCGCGTGAGCAGTTCAACCGGACTGCCAGTGACATGGCTGTGGTGCTCTACATCTACGTCGTCGATGCACACGGCAAACTGGTCGGCGTCATGGATCTGAAGGAATTTCTCCACGGCTCGCTAGAGCAGACCATGAAGGACATTATGCGCGACAACGTCATTAGCCTCCATCCACAGAGTACGCTGAAGGAAGCTCTAGAACTCTTCTCACGCTACGACTTCCGGGCCATCCCGGTGATCAATGAAGAGGGCATCCTGACGGGGGCGATCCCGTACAGGGATGTGATGAATCTGAAACATAGATTCTTGGAGTAAGCAGGGTCGGGGTGAGGGTCGGGGTCAGGAATTGCCTGCGATGATTTTTTCGATTTCCGATCCCTGACCCTGACACCTGACCCTGTCCCCGCTCTGATACACTCTCCGCATGCCTTCTGTCTGTGTCAACGCTTGGTGCCGCCAGTCCTTCGAGATCACTCCTGCCGATCTCGCATTTCTGGATAAAGTCAGCCCAGTATTCAATGGAAAAAAGGATCAGATTCCAGCGCCAACACCCTGTCCCGCTTGTCGTGAACAGCACCGAATGTCGCACCGCAATGAGCGAAGCCTGTACCACCGGAATTGTGATCTCACCGGTAAACCGATGATCTCCATGTACAGTCCGGAAGAACCATACAAAGTTTTCGATCAAGACATCTGGTGGAGTGATCGCTTCGATCCACTCCAGTACGGACGCGCATTCGATTTCTCAAGGCCGTTCTTCGAGCAATTCAAGGAGCTGGAACTGGCTGTGCCGAAGTGCTCCATCACAAACATCAGGAGTGAAAATTGCAACTACACCAACTACTCCTGCGAAAACCGGAATTCGTATCTGCTGGTCGGCAGCTTCCGATCGGAGAACTGCTACTACGGCTACCGCATCTTCTACTGCAAAGACGTGTGCGATTGCTACGACCTGCTGAAGTGCGAACGATGCTACGAATGCCTGGAATCCGGATCTCTCTACGACTGCCTGCACTGCGAACAGTGCTTCAACTCGTCAAATCTGATGCACTGCAAAGACTGCACTGGATGCGAGCACTGCTTCGGCTGTATGAACCTACGAAACAAGGAGTACCACATCTTCAACGAGCCATGTTCGAAGGAAGAATATCCAGAAAAAATTCAATCATTGCTCAAGAATCCATCGGAAATGAACTCACGCATCACCACACTGCGGCAATCGGTGCCTCATCGTTTCGCGTATCAGATCCAGTGCGAGGACGTCAGCGGCGATCAGCTCTGGAACTCGAAAGATTGTCACGAAAGCTTCATCCTCAAAAACTGCCGAGATTGCACATGCTGCCGCGGAGGAGAAGGAAGCAAAGACTGCGGAGATTGCAATTTCTTCGACAACTGCGAATTGCAATACCATAGCTGCAATAATCAAAATAACTACAGCCTGCTGTTTAGCTCACTGATCTGGTACTGCAAGAATGCACTGTATTCGATGAACTGTTTCAATAGCGAGAACTTCTTCGGCTGCACGGGACTCAAGAAACATCAATACTGCATCCTCAATAAACAATACTCGAAGGAAGAGTACGAAACTCTCGTTCCAAAAATCATCGATCACATGCGCAAAACCGGTGAATGGAGCAACTACTTTCCGCCACAGATCTCCGCCTTCGGCTACAACGAAACCGTTGCCCATGAGTTCCTGCCGCTAACCGAAGCAGAGGTGGAACAGAGAGGATGGCGATGGCGAACGCTTGATCCATCAGGGAAAGATCTCAGGCAATCAGGTGACACGACGACGACGGTTCTACGGTGTTCCGTCACAGAAAAACCATTCAAGACTATTCCACAGGAACTGAAGTTCTACACAGAGATGAGCATCCCGATCCCGACGAAGTGTCCCGATCAGCGGCACCAGGAGCGCATGGCACGATTGAATCCAAGGAAACTGTGGAACCGCGAGTGCGCCAGCTGCGGCAAGCCGATAGCGACGAGTTACTCGCCGGAACGATCAGAGAAGGTGGTGTGTGAGGAATGTTATTTGAAGGAGGTGTACTGACCTGCAAGCTGTAACGCGAGCCTCGGGCGAGCGGTCAAACGGGCATCGTGCCCGTGATGATGAAATAGTGGCGGACGCGACGTCCGCCAAACCGCTGGCTAAAAGCCAGCGCCACAACTCCTCAAAGTTTGTAAATCCTCAGCAACTCCGCCCCCATCCGCTCGATCGTGAACACGGGCTTCCGTGCAAGCAGTACCGGCATCTCCGCTTCCGAATACCGAGTAAAGAACATGATGTACGAAGCATCGGCTGAACACTTGAAGATGAGATCCGGACGAACGTCGTACCACTCGATCAGCACATCAGCCGTCGGAACACAGACAATCGCATTCCGCGTTGCATTCTCATTCAGCCAATCCACCCCCTGCTTGTACGTCGCGCCCCAGTACTCGACGTTGAACTGACGATCCATGCGATCGGGAAGCATCAGGCGGACAATTTCGTTGCGATAGGACCCTTCGAATGGATGAGTGATGACAACTTCGTATACGAGTGAGAGGAGGATAAGCGGAATAATGACAAAATGTAGAATGTAGAATGTAGAATGTAGAATTTTGGCGAAAACAAAATCCAAACCAATTGCTGCGATCAGTGCCACAGCCGGCAACGTGAAGAAGAATTGCCGCATGCCGTCATACCGAACCAAGCCTGGTTTCATACTCAACGCCATCGGAACAGCAATCCAGAGGAGCAAGAACGAATATGTCGGCAAACGTTTCTTCCTGATGAGCGATCGAGCCACAAGCCACAAGCCAATAGCTACGAGCACGATCATCATCACCGGCATCGCCATCAGATACTCCAGGATCGTGTAGTACCACGGCAACTCCGCTCCACCGAACTGCTGACCGAAGAAGAGCACTTTGCCCGGCCAGTAATCGCTCTGAAGGAAAAAGCTGATGGCATGAGGAATCAGAAGAAGGTCACCCCAAGCCGTGGGCCAGCACACCACCAATCCGATCACGAATGCTACCAGGGCCAACATCAGCATCACCATTTCATTCCTGATACTGATCGATCCTCCGCGTCTTCGATCGAATAGCCAGAACAAATACGCAACCAACACCGCGGGTGCCATCAGTATCGCGCTGACTTTGAATGCGACGGCAGCACCGAAGAGAACGCCGGAGAGAATAAATAATTTGTTCGAAGATTGATTGATTGCTTTGAGAAGAATATGCGATGCGATGAGAACAACCAGAAGGAGCGGAATATCCTTGGGATTGTAATGCGCGTGAGCAATGAACTGAGGAAACAGGACGAAGAACATGAGCGAAAACCACGCGATCCGTTTGCCGGCAATTGAACGCGCGAATGCGAAGAGCCAACCAACTGCGATGCTGGCAGTGATGAGATTGAGTACATGGCTTGCTTCGAAGAGCGGCAATGAACATGTGGCCATGAGCCACCCCGACAACCAGTATCCGAGCAAATAATAAACTGGACCGTACTCGATGCCGTTGCCGGGCATCAGACGCAAAACCTCGCGATCACCGAAGCGGAGAAAGACATCGAACAGGTGACCCCAATTGCGATGCAATGGCTCATCCCACGTGGCACCGTACTGCGACAACTGGGTAAGTTGGATGAGGAAGAATGCCAAGCCAAGCAGAATCGGCAGGAGCAGCCATTCCCATCGATGCCAAAAAGAAACCAAGGATTTCATGGGAGGAATGATACACCGCACCGAAATGTAGAATGTAGAATTGAGAATGTAGAATGACTGTGAAAATTGTTCGAATGCCGCTTGCGCATTCTACATTTTACATTTTACATTCTACATTCCTCCCAGTCCTACCTTCGTCCTCACCCTCTCCATCGTCTTCTCCGCAATCTTCTTCGCCTTGGCTGCTCCCGCCTTCATCACCTCTTCGACGAAGCCGGATTTCCTGATCAAGTCTTCTCGCTTCTTCCGCATCGCGCCGAAATGATCGAGGTACGCTTCAAATAACAGTTTCTTGGCATCGCCGTAGCCCAGCCCACCAGCACGGTACCGATCCGCGAGGACCTTGGAATCCTGCTCGGAGAGGAACAATTTGTGAATCTTGAACACCGAACAGGTCTCCGGATCTTTGGAAGCAGCAACGTCTTTGGAATCCGTCACGATCCCCATGATCGCCTTCTTGATAACCTTCTCGTCTCCGAAGAGCGGGATGGTGTTGCCGTAACTCTTGCTCATCTTCTGACCGTCCGTTCCGGGGACGACCGCCGTATCCTCGCGGATCATGGGCTCGGGAACGACGAGTGTCTCGCCGAATTCATTATTGAACTTGATGGCGATGTCCCGCGTCATCTCCAGATGCTGCTTCTGGTCGCGACCGACCGGGACAAGGTTGACGTCATAGAGCAGGATGTCCGCAGCCATCAGAACCGGATACGTGAACAGCCCGACCGATGCCGCGATCCCCTTCTCCACCTTTTCCTTGTAGCTCACCGCACGCTCCAGGAGTCCCATCGGTGTCACTGTGGAAAGAATCCAGGAAAGCTCCGTGTGCTCCGGAACATCCGACTGGTAGAACATGATGGCCTTCTCAGGATCGAACCCGCAGGCAAGGTAATCCAGCACGATGTCCTGCCGTGCCTTCCTCAGAATCTCCGCATCCTTGACCGTCGTGAGCGCATGCAGATCCGCGACGAAGAAGATGCTCTGTCCGGACTTCCCGACATACTCCAGGTTCGGCTTGATGGATCCGAAGTAGTTCCCAAGGTGCAGCTGACCGGAAGGCTGGATGCCGGAGAGGACTCGGAGCTGCTGAGGTGGCGGTAGCGGAGATGGAGACATACGGAATGCAGAATGTAAAATGTAAAATGTATAATTACTGCAGCGAAACCAACCTCAGAAGTGCAAATTCATTCTACATTCTAGATTCTACATTCTCAATTTCTTCAGGGTTTCTTTAAATGACGATGGCATCGGTGCCTTCACTGCTATCTCCTTGCCTGTCACTGGATGCGGGAAGGTGATGGCGGAGGCGTGGAGGAAGAACCGCTTCATCTTCAGGAACCGCTGGAACTTGCGGTTCTCCTTCTCGTTGCCGTAGACGTCATCCAGGATCAGCGGTGCACCGATCATCGCCATGTGCTGACGGATCTGGTGCCGCTGCCCGCGCTCGAAGCTTAACTCCACCAAACTGGCAGCGGGTGAAATAATCAACACTTTGTATTTGGACTCCGCGGGAACCACACCCTCAGATGAACGAGCCTTGAGCGGAATATCTACGGTACCTTCCTTCTGCCGCATGGGACCGAGCGTGAGTGCCAGGTACGTCTTCTTCCAGCCCTCGAACTTCGCCTCCACAATCTTGTGGAGAACGGCTTTGGTCTTGGCGAAAACGATGACGCCGGACGTCTCGAAGTCCAGCCGATGCACGGGAAGCAACGTGGGATAGTCCTTGCGCAGGAAATCGAGCAGCGGCAACCGGTCCAGCCTTCCTTTCCCCTGCACGGTCAACTCACCGGGGAGCTTGGTGACGATGAGGAGCCACTGGTCCTCGTAGAGAATGCGGTCGGGGGAGATGGGCACGAAGAGAGTCTACACAACAAACATGTCATCGCGAAGACGCCAATTAACAATCATAGGTATGTACCCTCAGAATAAGTTCTGGACTCTTTACTCCAGAGCAAGTTCCGGGGAATCAGACCATCGATTTCGCTGACTGCACTACTCCATCCAAAGCAGCTCGTCCAGCGAAGCTCCCGCAGGAGCGAAGTCGGATTGATGACACTCATCGTTCATGTTCTTCTTCTCAGCATTGCGATATAAATCAAGATCAGCATCACCGATAAAGTATGTCTCTCTGAAGCCACAATCCTGCTATCATCCGCCCATATTCCCTCGCCACATGAAGATCTGGAGCATCACCCGCACACGCAACGACGGCGACGTACTGGAGGCGTTCGTGCGCCATCACTCGGCTTTCCTGGACAGAATGATCATCGTGGATCACCTGAGCCAGGACAACTCGCGGGAAATTCTGGATCAACTCAAGGGAGAAGGATTGCCCATCGAAATCCGGCACGATGACGGGATCCCCCATGCCCACGGTCGCGTCATGACCACGATCGCCCGAGAACTGATGAAGTTGCCCGATACTCCGGATGTGCTGGTGCTGCTCGACACGGATGAGTTCATCGTCCGGGAAGGAGGATCGTCACCGCGGACTGAACTCGAGAAGATTGATACAACGCTGCATATCCCCTGCCGAAACTATGTTCCGCTTGCGGGTGATCCGGAGAATGAGCTGAATGTTCTAAAGAAAATCACGCATCGGAGGTCAGCGGAGAATCCTCAGTGGTACAAGGTCTTCATGCATCGTCGCGCGCTGATGGAACATCCGGAGGCATCCATCATGGAAGGCAACCACGCGCTCGTGAATGAGCTTGGTCGTGACGTACTGCCGCGAACGATATCGCAGACCCTCTCCATCGCACATTTTCCTGTCCGTAGTGGGAATCAGATCCTGACCAAAGTATTCGGTGGCTGGCTCAGTCATCTGGCGGACCCTGCACCGGTACACGGAGCAATGTACCAATGGAAAGCGATTTTGGATGACTTTCGCAAAAGACATCTATTGAAGCAGGAAGAACTGACGAAGATCGCGCTGGAGTACGCGACGAAGACTCAGTGGGAACGGCTACCGGTGGAGTTCACGGGCAGAACCAAACCCGCATCAGCAGAAACATCCTTCAACCCTCAACCATTACTCGCCCCGGTGCCTGCCACATTCACTATCCGCTATCAGCATCATCCGGTCGATCATTTCTCCGTCCTTGTCTCATCCGCGGAGAAGCTAGCCGAGGAACATGCGAAAATCCTGAAAGAACTGAGAGAGAAGAAGAGCTGATAGAGGAATGCTGCATGCCAGAGACTGCTATGTCGTTGATGATTGCGCCATGTGATGGAGCTCCAGAGCCAATTTTTCGGAGTGAACAAACAACCGTACACCGCGAAAAAGTACGATCGTACTCCGGTGACGAGTAGTGAGAACGATCGTTCACTAAGAGAAAATTTGTACGGTTTCGAGTATAATGCACGCCGATGATCAACCGCCGAAACCTCCTCTGGCTTACATTGACCGTCGTCACATCGGTCTTCTTCTTCGTCGCGCCATTCCAAACGGCATCACTCAATGATCAAGCATCATTTGGAGACAGGGATGCCGTGAGCCTGCTCGACA
>CAINWJ010000048.1 GCA_903854455.1 Candidatus Peribacteria bacterium
AATCCACTGGATCGCAGCAAGAGTCGTGTGATTCACACTCAGATCAATCAGAGCGCAGATCAATACTGCCCCCCCCACCATGAGTGGCGTACCCACTGATGCAGGCATGCCATTGGCGTAGACCCAGAACGATAAAACCTCCGCAATGCCGACACCACATCCCGCAATAACCGACCAAAGAATGCCCTTTGATGACATCGGGAAAGTCCCGCCATTGCGGCTCCATAAGTACGCGAGAAGCCACAGGACGCCGATGACGGTCGCCGTCACCTGGAGGATGAGTGCGCCGGCAATTTTATGCATTCCTGCGCGCCCAGCCATGGAGAGTGCGAAGTTGTAAACTGCCAGGAAAAAGGCGGCAGACAGGGCGAGTGCAAGATTCATGGCAGCAGTATACACAATCGAAAATAATCCATTAAAACCTTGGGGAGCGGGTTTCGTACCCGCGGCGCCGCAGGAAGGAATCCTGCTCCCCATTCCAAATATTTTTCCCGTTTCCGCACGAACCCTCCTTCGCCGTTCGGGGATTCAGAAGGGCAGGGAATCCTGCGCTGGTTTGATGATCACCTACCTTACCTTCCTTACCTTCCTTACCTTCCTTACCTCCCGTACGTTCCGTACCTCCCTTACTTCCCCACCACCCACTCCATCTTCACCTTGCGCTGCGGATTGACGTCACGAACCATGCCGCAACCGACTCTGTGCACACTTAGAATGCCCGCCCGGGTGACGACACCGACAATCTTCTCCGGACGGGGAATCGCCGTTGCCGGACTGCAGCACTTGGCGAAGCGGTACGGCAAATCCAGCTTCTGCCCGATAACGGTCACGAGCTGCTCCGGACGCTTCTTGGCAGCCGATACTCCCTTCTTCTGGATCTTCTTCGGTACTGTTGCTAGTGCGATGTGTCTAAGAATCGATGATGTTCGCACAGAGCCCATCCCGACCTTCACGAGTAAATCCTCGCGCTCTCGCACGGGAAGTGATGCACCATCGAAGGTCGAAAGCACCGTCAAATCGTTGTCGAGTCCATGGAGCCCACGGGCTTTCAGTTCAGCATTGACCATCTCTCTCCCCTTTTGGAGGAACTGCGAACGATTGTGGGAGAAGAAGTACGCCTTCAGCTTGGAGCGCGCAGACGACGTCGTGAGCGTCTCCATCCACTGGAACGCCGGTCGCGGCTCCTTGTGCGTGAGAATCTCGACGACATCTCCGTTCTCCAGAGGATAACTAATGGAGGCAATACGTCCGTTCACACGGGCACCCTTGAACCGCAGACCGACATCGGTGTGAATCATGAAAGCAAAATCCAGCGGTGTTGAACCGTCAGGCAGCTCGATGATGTCACCGTGCGGTGTGAGCAGATAGATGTGATCGGTGATGGAGAAACCATCGTCAATGTCACGCGATTTTTTGTCCTGAGCACCGTTCGATCGATCGGTCTTGAAAGCACCGGGCAGACTGAAGCGCTGAACCGATCGTGCTAAGGGATCGACCTTTTCCTTGTACATCCAGTGAGCGGCGATGCCGTACTCAGCTTCGTTATGCATCTCGCGCGTTCTGATCTGCACCTCCACCATCACATCCTTGGGGGAATGAGGTAATGCGAGAAGACAGGTGTGCAGGCTCTGGTACCCGTTCGGCTTCGGAAAGGAAATGTAATCCTTGAAGCGGTGGGAGAGCGGTGTGCCCAAACGATGGAGGATGCCCAGTGTCTGGTAACAATCCTGAATGGACGGCACGATGACACGGACTGCGAAGAGATCGGAGATCTTCCCAATGTCCGAGACACCCTTCGTATGCATTTTCCGGAAGATGCTGTAGGGCTGCTTCTCACGCGCCATCACCTGAGCCTCGATACCTTCCTTGTGCAGGAAGTCCTGCATCGCCGTGGAAGATCTGACGAGGAATCCTCCATGCGCTTCCTGCAAACGCTTCAGCTGATCCTCAATCTGCTCTGCGTCCGTGGGATAGCACTCGGGGAATGCAAAGCGTTCCAAGCGGTACTTGAGTGCGTAGATACCCAGCCGTGCCGCAATGGGAGCGAAGATCTGGAGTGCCTGACGACAGAGGCGCAGACGATACGCAGGCAAGATCTCCTCCTTGTGCTGCATGCACATACACATGATGGAGAGTGCGATGAGCAGGATGCGCGCATCATCGGAGACGGAAACGAGCATCGTCTTCATATCTTCAGCCGACTTGCGCCAGTCAGCCGTATAGAGGTATGACAGAAGGTGAATACGGCTGACCATGTCTCGAACCGGACGACCGAAACGTCGCTGGACATCGACCAGAGAACCATTCGGCGCTCGGGGAATGAGCTGCAGAACGGACGCAATGATCGCATCCTCATCACGGCAAAACTCCGCCAACAACTCTGTCGACCGCAATGCATGCTCCAGAGAAGGTACATCCTTCATCATGGGAAACGACTCCTCACCGTACATCTGACTGGCATACTCGATGGCATCCTTGAGCCGTGCGGCGTCAATATCAGGGATGAGATCCTTGAGTACGACGACGAACGAGCCGACGCTGCGTACCGGAGATGCCATGGAGAGACACGATTGTACCACAAGTCACGAATTGTACTGATTAATATGAAGGAAAATGACCAATGCTCAATGCTCAATTCCCAAAAAATGCCCAATGATCAAATAACCAATCCACCGTGATAGGAATCATCCGCACATTTGGTAATTGGGGATTGGTCATTATTTGGGCATTGGGAATTGGTTATTGGTCATTTTTTCTCAAGTGCTATTGACAATGTCCGCATGGATGTCTACAGTACAGCCACGTCCGAAGACCGGAGGCATTAGGCCGTTAGGCTGAAGGTAAGCCCTCCCGAGGAATACAGCAGCGCTCATCCGGCCCCGGCTTGGTGAATCGTGCCGTGTTCCTCGCTGGTCTCCCGGGCGGAGGCCAGTTTTTTTAAGGTCATCAATCCTGAAATCCAGCAGTAACAAGCTCCGATTCCCCCCTCTTACGATGGCTCTCACACGTGATCAGAAGAAAGTACAGGTCGCCGACCTGACCAAGAAGATGCAGAATGCATCCTCCGTGATCTTCGCCCAGTACCTGGGACTCACGGTCAGCAATATCACCAAGCTCCGCTCCAGCCTCCGCAAAGAGAAAGCTGAGATGCAGGTTGCCAAGAAAACCCTGATCCAGATCGCCGCGAAGGATGCCAAACTGCCGGAAATCGCTGATGCGAACCTCCCGGGCGGTGTCGCATGCATCTTCTCGACGACGGAACCGACAGCCGGTGCAGCCATTGCGTTCAAGTTCGCCAAGGATCATCCGCAGATCAAGCTCGTCGGAGGCATCTTCGACGGCAAGATTCTCACTGCTGCCGAGGCTAATGCTCTCGCGACGATCCCGTCACGCCTGCAGCTCCTCGCAACATTCATGTCGATGTGTTCCGCTCCGCTGGTTCAGTTCGCCTCCGCCTGCTCATCTCCGCTCACCGGTTTCGCCAGAGCTTTGAGCGAAATCGCGAAGAAGAAAGAATCTGCGTCTCCCGCCGCACCGGTTGCTGAAACTCCTGTTGCTCCCACCGCCTCTGCCACACCAACTGCTGCCTAATTTTACATTCTACATTTTACATTTTACATTTTTTCTTTCCCCCCCATTCCTATGTCAGACGCTACTACCCTCACCAAAGAGGAACAAGCTGTCATCGACGCACTGGAGAAGCTGAACGTCATCCAGCTCAACAATGTCGTCAAATTCATGGAGAAGCAGTACGGCATCTCCGCCGCTGCGCCTGTTGCAGTTGCCGCCGCAGCCGGTGGTGCTGCAGCCGCTCCGGCTGAAGAGAAGTCCAGCTACGACGTCGAGCTCACCGATGCCGGCGCTCAGAAGATCGCCATCATCAAGGTCATCCGCGAGGTGACGCAGCTCGGTCTCGGCGAAGCCAAAGAGCTCTCCGAGAAGTGCCCTGCCATGATCAAGAAGGGTGTCTCCAAGGCAGACGCAGAGGCCATGAAGAAGAAGATCGAGGCCGCCGGAGGAAAAGTTACGCTTAAGTAAGGTACGTAAAGTAGGTATAGTAAGTAAGGTAGGTGAAAATCTACCTTACTTTTTTTGAATTTCTCACCTCCCTTACCTTCCTTACGTACCTCACCTTCCTTACCTCGTCCCATGCATTCCTTCTTCTCCTCCTACCTCTTCATCATTCCCCTCTTCGTCGGTCTCCTGGCGGAGATTACGAAGATATTATTTGAGGGACTGGTGCGCAATACCTGGCACGAAGGACTCTTCCGACCCGGAGGAATGCCGAGTAGTCACTCAGCCATCGTGACGTCACTCGTGATCGTCGTGGGGAAGAAGCTCGGACTGGATTCACCGGAATTCGCTATCGCCATCGTCTTTGCCTGCATCGTGTGGTACGACGCGGTCAGCTCCAGGCGCGCCATCGGTGAGCAGGCAAAGATCTTGAATCGCCTGCAGCACTGGAAGCACTTCTCCGAACGACTGGGGCATTCACTCAGGCAAGTCATCGGTGGCATCGTCTTCGCCATCGCCATCACGTACCTGGGTATGTGGTGGCTTGGATAAGTCTGCCTCCCCCTCAACTCCGCTCAGAGCAGCCAAAACCAATATCTGGAATGGCCGTCTTTCTGATTGACCGACACATCAGACAAGCGTACAGTGCTTGTGTAAACGCCTTCGTATTTAGAGTCAATCGGATACCCGATCTGCGCACTAGAAAAGGAGGAAGGTTGCATCCTTACTTCTTTTTTTTCATTACTATGGCTGATCAACAGCTATCTTGCCGCGACTGCGGCCAGCCCTTCACCTTCACGGATGGTGAGCAGGCTTTCTACGCCGAGCGCGGCCTCGCCTCACCCCAGCGGTGCAAGGACTGTCGCAACAAGCGCAAGAACGAGCGCATGTCCCAGCGCGAAATGCACCCGGCAACGTGTGCACGCTGCGGCACCGCTTGCGAGGTTCCGTTCAAGCCGCGCCCCGAGTCCGAGGGCGGTCGTCCGGTCCTCTGTCTGAACTGCTTCCGTGCAGAGAAGGATGGCGGCGCACCACGCGCTTCCACGCCTGCTGCGTAACATTCGCATCAGAACAACAAAATGAGCCGGGGCGCGAGCCTCGGCTTTTTTGTAGCGCAATGATGATCATCGTGTACAATCGTCCACCAACCTTCGCTCGGCGAAGGTTGCCGGCCGTAGCTCCGACCTCGCAGTTATTTTTCTTCCGCAAATCGCCGAGCTACGGTTGGCCAGCCCCCGGAACGAAGGCTGGCTCCAAGATCGAAAAACTTTTATCTTTTATCCGTTCCAGTATGTTCGCCCACGTCGACGCTGACGCCTTCTTCGCTTCCGTTCTGATGCGGAAGCACCCGGAGCTACAGGGAAAACCTGTTTTGGCACTGGGTATGGGAGGCACGAGTGTCATCGCCGCATCGTACGAAGCGAAAGCGAAGGGTGTCCGTACCGGTATGCGACTCACCGATGCACGGAGACTCGTACCAAATGCCATCGAGATGGCATCGGATTTCCGAGAGACCGGCTTGGCATCCAAGCAGATTGAGTCCACTCTCGGGCAACTTTGTCCGGTCATCGAACAAATGTCCATCGATGAGTGGTTCCTGGATCTACGAACAATGGTCGATGGCATTCCAAAAAATCTGGATGCGTGGGCGCAAGATGTTCGAAAGATCGTAACGCAACGCACGGCGATCTCCGTCTCCGTCGGCATCGGACCCACGAAGACGATCGCGAAAATGGCCAGCGAGTACCGCAAGCCAGGCGGAATCACTGTAATTACAATGCCTGATTCATCTGAAGCAACCCATTCTACATTTTACATTCTACATTCTACATTTCTCCACGATCGTCCGGCCGCCGCCATCCCCGGCATCGGCCCGCGCCGACAAATCGAAACGGAGGCTCATGGATGGAAAACGGCGTGGGATTATGCCAATGCAGATCCGAACTTGATCAGAGAATTATTCGGCAAACCGGGACGCGAGCTCCAGCAGGAACTGCTCGGCGAATCCATCTATCCAATTGCGGCAAGCAAGCCGCCCAAATCCGTCTCCCGCTGCCGGTCATTCCGCTCGACTGCCAATCGTGACTTCGTCAAAGCGCACCTACTCAAACATCTGGAGTACTGCACGGAGAAAATGCGGAGGTCTGCATTGGCAACAACGGAGATCTCGGTCTGGGTACGAACCAATGCCGAAACCAGAGGTAGAGACGCCCCGCTGGGGGGTCTCAATCAAAATATTCCAAACATGATGCGTCTCGATCAAAATATTCCAAACATGATGCATCACAATCAAAATATTCCAACACGCCTCAATCAAAACACGAAAGACGCCCCACCGGGGCGTCTCTACAGACACGATGGGCAGAGCACACGATTAACCAAACCCGCCGAAACGGTCGACGATCTTCTTATCCCCACGCTTGCTTGCCTGAAACCACTCACCGATCAACGTGGACCCTGGAACCAAGTCGGGCTGGCACTCAACGGTCTGATCGCAAGTGGATCAATGCAGCAGTCCCTCTTCGAGAATCCGAAAGACATCGCAGATAATGAAGGACTCCAGAAAGCCGTCGATCAACTGCATAAGCGTTTCGGACGGGATGCGGTGACACGGGCAAGTGCGCTGCAGGTACCAAGCGGGACGAGTAAGGAGATGGATTTGCCGATAATCGACTAACCGCAGAAAGCCCTCCTTCGCCCTGCGAGCTTCGGAAGGGCAGGCATTCTGCTCCCCATCTATAAAATATTACAAAGGAGCGCAATGTTTTGCGCGTATCAAGCAATCTCCTTCATCCCCTGCCCTCCCTAGCTTTAGCGAAGGAGGGTCTCCTCCACCTTCTTGAGCTTCGCCTCCGCCTCCGCCAGCTTCGCCTTCTCGGCAGTCACCACCTCCTTCGGCGCTCTATCGACGAAGCTCTTGTTCTTGAGCTTGCCCTGCAATCCCTGCACGTACCGGCTGAGTTCCGCTTGTTCCTTCTCCAGTGACGCCTTCAACTTGCCAACATCGAACAATCCTTCCAATGACAGATGCACTTCGACATCTTTGAGGAATGCGGATGCGACTTTCTCGTGCTTTGCCGGCTTGGCATCGATCACCAGTGTCCCGACGTGCCCCATCCGCTCGATGTGACTGCGCTGAGACTCCAAAAGCTTCGCGTGCTTCTTGGAATGAATCGTCACCGTGATCTTCTTACCAGCTTCCACCTGCTGCTCGGCACGCAAGCGGCGGATCGAAGAGATGGCGTCAATGACAACTTGCAATTGATCGAACGCCTGCACGAATTCTTTTGGCGTCTTGCCTGCCTTGGGCCATGGTGCACTAATCAATGAAGGACTCCCATCAGCCGCAACCTGCGCCCAGAGCTCCTCCGTCACGTACGGACAGTACGGATGGAGCAATTGGAGAATTGTCCGCAGTCCGTGAATCAACACTGCACAGTTCGCCTCGCCTTTGCTCAATTCAAGGTACCAGTCGCAGAAAAAATCCCACACGAAGCTGTAGAGACGATCTCCAACATCGCTCAAGCGATATTCCTCCAGGCCTTTCGTCACATCAACAATCAATCGATCGATGCCGCAGAGCAATGCCTGATCAGCAATCGACAAATTTTCCATTTTCAATGTTCCATTTTCAATTTTCCTGGGATCAATCCCCTTCTGTTCACACTGCATCAGAACAAATCTCGATGCATTCCAGATCTTGTTAATGAAATTGCGATATCCAGCGATCTTCTCTTCGTAGAGCCGTGAATCGTTGCCGGGACTCTGACCGACAATCATACTCAATCGGAGAGCATCTGCTCCGTACTTGGCGATCATGTCGAGCGGATCGATCATCGTCTCCGGATCGGACTTGCTCATCTTGCGACCGTCGCGGGTGCGGATGAGACCATGGAGATACACCGTTTTGAACGGAATCTGACCGGTGGCATAGGTCGTCATCAGAATCATGCGCGCCACCCAGAAGAAGAGGATGTCGTACCCGGTCTCCATGACGCTCGTCGGATGGAATGACTGGAAGTCCGGACTGCGCTTCAGAATCTCTTCAAGGCTCAAGCTAGGATCACCCGTAAGTTTGGAATCGACCAGTGTGGACCACGTCCACATCGCGGAGCTGAACCATGTATCCAGTGTGTCCTGATCCTGCTCCACTTTTCCTCCGCAGTGCGGACAAGTATCGATCGCCTTTGCCGAAACAATGATTCCTGAAGTGCTTCCATCATTTTCCATTTTCAATTTTCCTTTTTCAATTTTCTCAGATTCTCCTTTATCAGCCGCACATTTCGGACAATAAAAAACAGGGATCCGGTGCCCCCACCAAATTTGCCTTGAAATACACCAGTCGCGGAGGTTGTCGATCCAATGGAAATACGTCTTATTGAAACGTTCCGGGATGATTTTGATGTCACCGTGGTGGATGACGGAATGCATGATTTGCTTGAGACTGCGGGGCAGCAGCCCCGCGCTATCCTGCTTCCACGGAACCACCTCTTTATTCACATCAATGAACCACTGCAGCTTGATCTGCGGCTCGATCATCCCGTGCCCGCGCTGACTCACGGCGACGTTGTGCACGTAATCCTCTTTCACTGACACCAGCAACCCCTTCTCCTTGAGCTTCTCGACAACCATCGGGCGCGCTTTTTCGATCGGCAAACCGGCAAATTCACCCGCAACCGGAAGGAGGCGACCGTCGAAATCAATGATCTGCTCCTTCTCGAGCCCATGCCGCTCCGCGAGCGCGAAGTCGATGTGATCGTGCCACGGTGTGATGGTCATGACACCGGTACCGAACGTGGGATCGGACGCAGGATCTTTGATCACCGTTGCCCTGACTTTCCCATTGATCCACTCACACTCGAATGTCTCACCGTGCTTGTACTTCTTGTACCGCTTGTCATCCGGATGCATGACCACGTACTTGTCGCCGAACTTGGTCTCCGGACGCGCCGTGGAAATCTGGAACGGACCGTACTGGAAGGTGTAGTACGGATCGCGGCGCTCCTGGTACTCGATCTCATCATCCGACACCGTCGTCTGCAATTTGGGATCCCAGTTCACGATGCGATGACCGCGATAGATGAGACCGTCGTTCTTCATCTTGCAGAAGACTTCGTTCACGCAACGATTGAGCGACGGTTCGAACGTATAGCGCTCCCGGCTCCAGTCACAGGAACTCCCCATCTTCCGGACCTGTGAGCGGATAGTCGCCTTGCTCTGCTCAACAAATTCGGCGATCTTCGTAACCAGCTTCTCTCGTCCAAGCTGCTTCCTGGGATCCGCCATCCCCTCTTGTTTCAGTTTCTTGATGACAACACTTTCGGTGGCGATGGCGGCATGGTCCGTCCCCGGCACCCAGAGCGCTCGCTTCCCGCACATTCGGTTGAAGCGGATGAAGATATCTTCGAGTGCCAGCATGACGGCATGACCCAGGTGCAGCTGCCCCGTCGCATTGGGCGGCGGCATGCTGATCGTGAACGGCTCACCCTTGGGATTGCACGACTCGGGTTTGAACGCACCGGCGTCCTCCCACATCTTGTAGATGCGGTCTTCACAAGACTTTGGATCGTAGGCTTTGTCGAGCATAAGGGAAGTGTAATGGAAAATTACAATAGGAACAGCGGCGACCTCAAATCTACGAACCCTATCAGCACTTCTCAGTCTCTCTTCTCGATCGTCGTCAACAACACTACAATCAGTTCCAGCCATGCCCACCTATACGTTTCACTGCGATCGATGTGATGTCTCGTCTGAGCAGGTGCTCCCGATGGGATCCAAAAAAACGCCGGCATGCTCATCGTGCAAAGGATCCATGCGTAAGATCATCAAACCACCAATGGTGCACTTCAAGGGGAGTGGATTTTACAAAACTGATTCCTCAAAGAACACTTCGGTCTCTGCCAAAGGAACACAACCCGCTGAGGCAACTCCAGCCAAGCAGGCTCCAACCGCTCCATCACCGACGTCATCTACTACAGCGACACCATCTCCTTCAAAAAAATCATGAACCAGAAACTTCCAAGAAAGCCCATGGGATTCCACGGCATCGTGAACCGAATCACGACCATGTCATACGGTCAGCTGGCAGTTCTGTACGGAAGTACCATCCTCCTCTTCGGCATCGTGTATTTCGTCCTCGCAACATGGCTCCCCGGACACGGTCCTTCTATTCCTGGTGGAGCGCATCCGTTCCTCCGCTTCCTGGAGAGTCTATATTTCTCAACAATGACAGCAACAACGGTCGGCTACGGAGACATAACACCACACGGATTCTCGAAAATCCTCGTCGGATTCCAGGCCATCTCCTCGCTCTTCATCTTCACCGGGAACCTCACAGCCTTCGCCGTGACCTACTCGTTGGCAACGAATCGTTCTACCACTGAACTACTAACCCATAAATTTGGAGCGAGAAATTATAATTAAAAATCTATTTTTGAATAAATACTTATATGAAATTATTTACTCAATCTGAATACGATAACACTAAAAGAGAT
>CAINWJ010000049.1 GCA_903854455.1 Candidatus Peribacteria bacterium
CTATCTCCCTACACCTCTGCGGAATTTTTGGAGCGGTCCGCACCGCCGTGTGTGTTTGTGTGGGTATCCCGACGCGTCGGGAATCGCGGTTCCAATGAGCCTGGAACGTGCTTTTGTGTGTGTTTGAAAGTCCCAACCAACAGATTGATTGGTGGGAACTCTTCGGTCGAGGTCCCGTGCGAGGTGCTCTGTTTCCAGAGATCACGCGCGCGGCCGGGGTCGAAGAGCAGGGAGGAAGATGGAATCGATGTGAGCATCCCCACAACTTGATCCCATCTCGCTCCCTGCGACTTCAGTCCGGAAGAGAGGTGTATGAGGAGGAGATTTGAAGGAACAAATCTCGTTAGTATAACAGAAAATAGGCAAAGATGGAACAGTACTTGGACACGGGGAGGGGCATGGTCAGGATGGATTGCATGAGTATTGGGTGGGATAAACTAGGGTCACGTAATAATCATTCAGTAAACCACCGGCTCTGCCGGTAGTCAGTGATTCTCAAACTGGAGATTTGTTCACTTTACCTGCCTCATCCCACCCTTTTCCCGTTGGGAGAAGGGAGCATTGAATTTATTGCAAGGAACGTTCATGTTCTTCTTCAGCTTTCCTCTCTCGCGGACCGCCCGAACAATCCGGTAGGCGCAAGGAACAGCCTCTGCTCAATGATAGACACTATCGAGATTATCTACTCCGTGAAAGAATCATGTGATTTGTCGGGATCAGGACTGAGAAGGCAAGCGAAGGATTATTCTCTTGCATTTCTCCAATCTTCGTCGCGACTCCGTTTTTTCGTTACCCTAGCACTGTTGTCAGTGCCAGACTCACCAATTTGGCAAATCGTTCAATGAATTCATTCTCGAAGACTTCTAGTTTCTTGTTCGGTCCAACGTACAGAGTCAGACCGCCGACAATTGTCGAACCCTTCAATAGAGGAATGACCAGCGCAGAGGCAAAATTACTTTTGCGTGCAAGATGTTTCGAGTGATAGGCGGATTCGCTCATCAGATCGATGCTCTTGAGCGGACATCTGCGGTCGTAGGCACGTTTCATAAGACTTGCACTAAGAGGAACGATTTTCTTCCCTTTCCATTCTTCATGGAGACCGAACGAGGAAATCAGTTCCAGACTGTCAATTTCGGGTCGGTAGATCCGCAGGGCACAGGCATCCACTTTCGCGAGCATGATAATGGCGTTGACGATGAAATCACCGAGCGACTTGAGGCTGGTGCTTGCTATACAAAGATCTGTGAGTTCGAACATGTAATCCATCTGTCGTCGCACGGTACCGAATTCGTTGTACGCTTCGCGCAGCTTCAGATACTTGGATGTGAGTTCCTCGTCATACTTGAGCCGCAGCGAAATATCCCGAATCACGAGGAGGCGGATGGAATGCTTCGGATCGTTGTCCATGCGGACGATCGTCGATGTGATGGAAACGGGGACAGCATGTTTGTTCTTGTGTTTCCCGCGCAATTCAATCTTCAAATGAGCGTTTTTGCTTCGGACGAGTTCGGTAGCCTCTACACGGGAGAAGATTCGTTCCAGTGTTTGTCCGATCATCTCCTCCGCTCTGTAACCGAACATGATCTTCGCTCCCTTGTTCCACGATTCGATTCGCTTCGTTGGTCCGACGATGATCATCGCGTCGTTTGCATGGGTAACGGCACTGCTCAGCATGTGTTCACTTCTCTCCTTCTTTCGTAGTTCCGTTATATCGGTGATCACTCCGATGAATCCTCCGCTCGGGTGGGATGATCCACTGATCAGAACGGACAGGGGTTTGCCGGATTTTGTGATTAGGGTCGCTTCCAGGTCTGATGCTATGCCCTTTGGTCGTTCGTGTTCCAGTGCCCAGCGGACACGCTTCCAGCCTTCCGCATCATAGAATTCGTATGGAGGGCGGCCTCTCACTTCTTGCAGTGTGTATCCCGTCAGTGCAGTGAAGCGTGGATTCACGTAGACCGTTTTATGTGATTCATCCAAGATCCATACGATCTCATTCATATGCTCCACTAGGTGGCGAAATTGCAGCTCTTCTTTCCGGATCGCCCTCAGATCAGCGATGATGCCGATGGTTCCGCCGTTCGGTAGCGGTGTCCCTCGTATTGAGACGGGTATCTGTTTGTCATCTTTCGTCACAAGCGTGCCTTCGTAATTCGAGCTGATACCTTGTTTTCTATCTGTGGAGAGGAGGTGAGCGATATGTCGTGCTGTTTCCTTGTTCCACAGGTCGCGTTCCTGAAGTCGCAGAAGCTCGTCCCACGTGTATCCGGTTAACTGGAAAAATGCCGGGTTACCGTAGATGGGTTGTGCGGCAGCATTCGTCATGTAGACAGCCTCCTGCATATTTTCTATCAGGATGTTATGCAGAGATTCTCGGCGTTTCACCTCCGTTAAATCGTGCATGGTACCGATGATCTTTCCGTCCGGGAGCGGCGTACCTGTGAGTAGTACAGGTACATGCTTTCCCTGACGATTGATGAGCGTTGCCTCCTTGGTTTTTTTCCGACCTGCAGGTCGATCGACTTCCAGGGCAACTTTCATTTCTTTCACGTTTTCATGTTCGAAGAAATCATGAGGGATTCTTCCCTCCATCTCTTGCGGTGAATACCCTGTCATCTCGCAGCATTTCGCGTTGACGTAGCGAGTGCGGTTGTCACTATCGAAGCACCAGACTGCAGTATTCATGGATTCGACGATCTGTCGGTATCGGGACTCGCCATCACTCTCGTTGCCGATCTTCGCGAAGATTCGGAACACGCTTTTCTCAGGCAGCTGAATAGTGCTGACAGTGACTGGGATCTGGTGACCGTTTTTTGTTGTGATCATTATTTCAGGATTGCCGTGTTGTTTCTGCTTCTCATCCGACAACATTTTTCTCTTCGTATTTTCGATGCGGAGCAACCGATCAGTCTTCCCGATGATTTCTTTGGGACAATATCCCGTCAGTGCCAGGAATTGGGGATTGGCGTGAATGATCTTGTTCTTGCGATCTGTCAGCAAGGTAGCATCTTGGATGTGCTGCAGGATCGTGCCGGGGATGAGCTTAGGAGCGGGTGTGTTCATGGATGCGTTTGCGGGCATAGGGAGTAATGCAGAACTGAAGCCATTCTTTGCATACACACTTCTCATCTGCTGTCAGGATCTCGATACGGTCACCTTCCTGTATGGCGTAGCGTGCGTCTTTCAGCTTTCCATTGACGCGAGCGCACAGCAGCCGATGACCGATGTCCGTGTGGATGCGGTAGGCGAAGTCAATAATCGATGATCGTTCCGGAAGTATGCAGACATCTCCCGTTGGCGTCAGACAGCAGATCGTCTTTTGTCCTTCGTTTTTGGGAAGCATCTCTTTGACGTAACGCAGGAATTTCCGCTCCTTCTTATCCAGTAGAGTTGCATGCTTTCGGCGTGAGTAGATCCAGTGCGACGCCATGCCATGTTCGGCGAATTCATGCATGACTTTCGTGCGGATTTGGATTTCTACCGGAAGATTGAAGTCGGGAAGAATGCCATGGAGAACAGTGTGGATGCTTTGATAACCATTGATTTTGGGGATGTTGATGTAATCTTTAAAATTCCCGGGGAGCGGGCGGAACCGGTCATGCAGGAGGTGGAGGACTTCATAGCAGTTGTTGATAATATGTTCCGTAAGGATGATGCGGAATGCGAATATGTCTTTCAGATTCAATGGATTTCCTGCTGCACGACCATTGAGTTTTCTCCAGATGCTCCATGGATTTTTAAATCTTCCTTGCAGCGTATGTGCGAAGGATTGGGATTTCAGTACTACGCGAAGAGATTGTTCGATGCGCTTGAGGAGTAGTGCCGATTGCTTTTTGTATTTGTTGAGAATTGCCTGTGCGGCTCTCGCGTGTTTTGGTTGGGTAATCGCGAAGCACAGTGCATCTAGTACATCTTTTTCCTCAGAAAGACTAAGTCGTTCGCAAATCGGTGAAAGGATATGAAGGTACTGCCATGCAAGGTGCTTGCGCTTCGAGGATGACAACGCCCCAAGTCTCTTTTGGAATTGCATGAGAAACGTCAGGAATACCTGGGGTTGCCTGGTGCTTTCCTGGAAAAAATATTGCGAGAGTGTTTCGGTGGTCTGTTCATTTGTATTTGCAAATTGCAGCATTCCGAGCCAAGTACGGCATTGATCAGCCTGTGAAAATCCTCTTTGCAAAGGCGGAGCCCGAACCATAAATCGGTAAGGTAGTGGAACTTGACCGGAAGGGAAACGAAAAAGGTGGCGAAAAATCTGTATTTTGGTTTCGCAATAAAACCAGAAGAAACGAACAGGAAGCTCAAAAGCGAAGAATATTCACTGGAAATGCTTGCCACGCGAAGCTCTCCGCGGAGCGGAGAGCGAAGTGTGGTGGAGCTGAGGGGACTCGAACCCCTTACCTCTTCCATGCCATGGAAGCGCTCTACCAGATGAGCTACAGCCCCAGGAGGCGTGGCATACGGTACTGGTATTCAGTGCTCTATTCAACCTGATCGCAGGATCTCGTTGATGTTCATGTTTCGTAGCTGCGACATC
>CAINWJ010000050.1 GCA_903854455.1 Candidatus Peribacteria bacterium
CCAATCAGCAGTGCTTTCATTTCAGACGCGAAGCGCAGGACGCCGTGATCGTAGGTATAGAAGAGCGGCTTCACGCCGAACCGATCGCGTGAGCAGATGAGTGTCCGTTCCCTGCGGTCGTAGAGCGCGAACGCCCACATGCCATTGAATCGGGTAACGCACGATGAGCCATAGAGGCGATAGGCTTCGATGATCACTTCGGTATCCCCGACGGTCTTGAACGTCGCACCGTTCTTCTGCAGTTCATCGCGCAGTTCGACGTAGTTGAAGATCTCGCCGTTGAAGACGATGACGTAGCGTCCGTCGTGACTCTCCATGGGCTGGTGTCCGGCGGCGGAGGTATCGATGATGCTAAGACGCAGTTGCCCCAGTGCAACCTGATCCTGCACGAATGTTCCACGGTCATCCGGACCGCGGTAGGGCATGCATCCGAGCATGCGCTCTACCAGAGGCAGCTCTGACCGACCATTCGTGCCTGCGATGCCTGCGATGCCACACATCAGTGTCGGGGGAATGACCGGATGACATCGGCATAGACCTTGATCGTGCGCTCCGCGACCTTCGGCCACGCATACTCCATGACGTACTCCCGTGCAGCCTTGCCCATCGATGAACGCAGTTGATCATCGCCGAGAACATCGATGACTCCCCGTGCCAGACGGTCGACACCGGTGGCATCGAAGGTTGTCACGGCGTACGTGCTCTCCATGAACGGATCGATCAGGTATCCGTTCCCCCGATGTGTGATCATCTCCGCAAGTCCACCGGTCGCAGTCGCGATGACAGCACTTCCGGCAGCCATAGCCTCCAGACACGCGAGGCTCCTGGCCTCGGCGATGGACGGCTGAACCACAACATCCGCTGCACGGAAGTAGAGGGGTAACTCATCGTGGAGGATGGGACCGAGGAAGTGAACGTACTCGGAAACCTGGAGCTCAGCGGCAATCTGCTTCAATCGTTCATATTCCCGGATCAACGGAGATGCGAGCCACAGAACCGTATCATGCTTCTCACGGATAAGGGGCAATGCGCGCACGATGTACTCGATGCCGTTCTTCGGGACCAGACGACGGGCGCAGAGGATGACACGCTGACCGGGACGCACACCGTGACGGTCACGGATCGGCTGACCGTTCTTCTCGGGAGAGAACGCCACCGTATCGACACCATTCGACATCACCATCGAGTCTCTGCCGTACCGCTCACGGAGAATATCGACCATCTCATCACTCGTTGCCAAGAACCGGTCCGCATGGAGCGCCCCGCGATTCCAGAGCCAATAGAGAAATCGTTCGATGACGTTCATCGCCTTGTTGTAGAGACCTTTGCCGCGATTCGTGACCACACAGGGAATGCCTTCCGCCTTTGCCGTCTTCACGCCGACGTACCCCGACTCCAGCATGAAGTGGGCATTGATGATGTCGGGCTGAAACTCGCGGACGATGCGACGCAGATTGTGAATCTTGCCGAGGAACTTGCAGTCCATGCCTCCGATGCGGGACGACACATTCCAGAACGAAAGTTTGGTCGAGGGATTGGCGGCATTGGGTTTCGAAATCACCGCAACACCGACGGTATGACCGGCATCGACCATGGCATCACCCAGTTTCCGGATGGCCGTTTCGCTCCCCCCGACTTCGGGGAAATAGCTGTCGGTGAGCATGAGGATGCGCATGGATGAAGTGTAGCAGACGAGAGGTTAGGAAGAGGGTCGGGGTCAGGGTCGGGGTCAGGAACGAAACAGTTAACGATCACGAAATGCCGTTATCAAACCTGATACCAGGCGGCGTTCCTGCTGCGTAAGCTCGAGAGCTTTTACAGTTCTGGATTTAGGAACAAATGCCAGAGCGACAATAATCAAAAGAAACGCCTCCACTTCCGAGCATTCTCCACGCGCAATCGTATACTTTGCGGCTTTATCCGGAGATATGAATCGACTGAATCCTTCTGCAATATTAGCCAAAATACTCGTAGAAGCCCTGCGTAATTGTGAAGTTATGCCAAATAGTTCTTCTTTTGGAAGAAGTTTGGTAAGCGCATAGATTTCCTGTACAGATCG
>CAINWJ010000051.1 GCA_903854455.1 Candidatus Peribacteria bacterium
ATACTTCTTCCTCTCCATCTGTTCTAAAAAAAGTAGCCTCCAGTCATAGAGACCGCATCCCTCGAACCAGCACGTTACGCAGGGTGCTGTTGGAAGAACGCATACCGTGGACTATTAGTTGGGACGAGGGTGGTCATGATATGTCACAGGTCTTGGATCCCGGGCAAGTAGCTGAGCATCACTGGACCATTTGGACTACAGACCGTGGCGTGCGTTTCTTCGTGAGCGATGATCCAGGCAGGGCGCTGATCGTTGTACGGAATACTGCTATTCCTGCTGAGCAGTTCATCGGGAAAGTGAATGTGAAGTCGCTGATTGATGATCATGGTGGGACGGAAATATTGCATCGAAGTCCTGAAGCGTGTGCTGAAGGAATCCGTAATGCCATTCCTGCCAAAGGGCAACCAGTGAAAGTTATCTTTCCAATCAGTGGTTCATTCAAGAGCCCCCTCGATCAAGGTAATTTTGAATTTCTCCGTCTAGATATCGAAGAGGTTGCCAGGAGGGCTGGGAAGGCGGATCGCCCATGGGAGCTCATGGTGACAGACTTTCAACAGATTCGTTCGAGTGAAGATGGGGTGGATTGGGCGTTCGGTGGACATGCCTGCGGTCAGACATTTCTCCAACGCGTTGGACGGAAGCTGAGCATAGATCCTGTCACAGCACATCCTATGGGGAGGGGTACTTCTCATGAAGTAAAGCAAACAATCAAAGAGGCTCGTAGCAGGGTGCGAAGTTTGTACGAAAGACAAACGCTCGAAATGATTCTTCATTATCTCTATCCAAGTCAGTTCACTATGACCGCTGCTCAGCCGGTTGTAGCAGGAACTCCACCGGATAGTTCTACGTAGTCTTCTCCTCATGATACTCCCCCTCCAGATTCACCTCCCACAGGTTTGATTTATCTGTTCGTCCGGCGACGATGTTATCTACCGCCAGCATCGCCGTGAGCATGGAGTGATCCTGATTGTTGTACCTGTGCATGCCGTTGCGTCCGATGGGATACAGGTTGGTAATGGGATCCAGGAACTGGCGGATGACATTGAGCTGGGGATAACTGCCCGTGTACGAGGGATACGCTTTCGGGATTCGGAGTACGCAGCCGTCTAAGACATCTTCGCGCCGGATCATGCCGATGGTTTCCATTTCCCGGATGCCGAGGTCGATCAAATCTTTATCTTCCTTCACCCACAAATCACCGCCTTCGTTCACGAAATATTCGAGTCCGATCCACTCGGTGTTTTTTCTGTCCGCCACCATGTACGGGCTCCAGTTATTGAAGAGCTGGACGCGACCGACGCGGACGTCGCCCTCCTGAATGTAGATCCAGTTATCCGGCACGCTTGTATTGATCTTGCCGTTACCTTCACGGACGTGCAGTTTCTTGAGCAGGAGACCCACCGTCAGGAAATCGCGGTACTGCAGTCCTTCCGCCACTTCCACGACACGGCTCGGCGGATGCGGCATGATCATGCCGACCAGGTGCTTGAGGGGCATCGTCGAGAAGAAGAGATCGCACGTGAC
>CAINWJ010000052.1 GCA_903854455.1 Candidatus Peribacteria bacterium
AGTGCTGTTTCTTCTTATCTGCCATACAAATTATATTCTACTCTTTTGTATTCACTTCCTAGACAGGGACAAGGAGCTGCTACAGAGCAAAATATCCTAAATGACGATTCAATTCCTGAATGAACAACTCCGGATACTTCACCAGTTCCACCCATTACGCCGTCCTGAAATCATCCACCAGCCCCACCAATCATCCTACAAAGAAGGACCACCCCCTTCAGAATGGTCCTTCCGTTCATCGTTGATGATATGGATTACTGAGCCGACGATGTGCTGCTGCTGGTGCCGGCAGCTTTCTTGAAGCCACCCATCATCCAGCCGCCGCCGCGCTTGCCATCTCCCTTGCTCTTACTGCGGCAGTGGCAACGTGGAACCGGTGGAGGAAAATACCGGCTTGCCCGACGGAGTGCGAAGCACGAAGGCGGGTCGCAACGATCCGTGCCCGTGCGGAGCGAAGAAGCCTGACGGATCAGCGGTGAAGTACAAGCATTGCCACGGGCGCTAAATATTCTGATAATTATCTGTACCTTTCGGATATAATCGGATATAATCGGATATATCCTATGTATCTCTATGGCTGATAGTACTCACAAGTTTGACCATCGCATCAGTACCCCTGAACCACACATCGTTGCTCTTCTGGGAACAATCGATGGCATCCGAGGGGAATTCACATCGGGTTTACGGATGACCCCGCAGGCGATCACGAATCTCAAACGATCGACACTCATCACTTCCGCCGGTGCCTCGACTCGCATAGAAGGTGCCAAGCTTACTGACAAGGAAGTCGAAAAGATTATGCGCGGGCTTTCGATATCAACGTTCGCTGACCGGGATTCGCGGGAAGTGCAAGGGTATCTGGAGACGCTTCAGAATGTATTTGACAGTTTCCAGGCCCTCCCGCTGCGGGAGAGCGTCATTACCTCGCTTCACAAGCAACTGCTCAAGTACTCTACGAAAGATGATACGCATCGTGGCACATACAAAAAGAAGGAGAACACGGTTGGTATTCTCGGACCGGATGGGAACGTCGCAAAAGTCCTGTTCAAGACCACTCCTGCGTATCTCACCGCGAAGGAAATGCAGGAATTGGTGGAATGGACAAGAGAGGCTCTTGAGAAGAGTCGCTTCCATCCCCTCCTCATCATTGCAAACTTCATTGTCGAGTTTCTAAAAATCCATCCCTTCGAAGACGGCAACGGACGCCTCGCGCGCGTCTTCACGAACCTCCTCCTTCTTAGGTCCGGATATTCCTTCGTGCAGTATGTCTCCCATGAGCAAATCGTCGAGCGTCGAAAAGATGAATACTACATTGCACTCCGTAAATCACAGGAGACGTTCAAGACTGCCCATGATACTGTCGGTCCCTGGCTCAATTTCTTTCTCTCTGCCGTCCAGGAGCAAGCTCTGAAAGCCCTCTCGTACCTTGAAGAAGAAAAGATCGAAGACATCCTATCGCCCAAGCAGTATGAGGTTTGGAACTATCTCTCTCACACCGGAGAGGCTTCGCGAGGCGAAATTGCCAAAGCTACCGGCATTGTTGAGGTCACAGTGAGACAGGCGCTGAATCGGCTGATAGCACTTGGAAAAATCAAGCGCATGGGACAAGGTCGTGGGACGAGGTACGTGAAAATGTAGGTCGTCACTCTTCAGAGGAGACTCGCATGGCAGGGAGACGGAATAGCCACAGCGCCGTCAGATTCATCTGACGTGACCAGCCTACAAAGAAGGGCCACCCCCTTCAGAATGGTCCTTCCGTTGATCGTTGATGATATGGATTACTGATCCGATGATGTGCTGCTGCTGGTGCCGGCAGCTTTCTTGAAGCCGCCCATCATCCAGCCGCCGCCGCGCTTGCCGCCTTTGCCGTTCATCATGGCGGGGAGCGTGACGCCTTTCTCGGTTGCCAGTTGCTGAACTGTCTTGCCGCTATCCAGTGCAGCCTTCAGGTCGGCTTCCGTCATGCCCAGCTTGGTTGCGATGACTGCGAGATCGGGTCCGCGACCTTCTCCGTCTTTGCGTGGAGCCGGGAGCGTGACGCCTTTCTCGGTTGCCAGTTCCTGGACTGTCTTGCCGCTATCGAGGGCGGCTTTGAGCTCCGTCTCGGTCATGCCGAGCTTGGAAGCGAGATCTGCCTGATTCGGACCGCGACCCATCATGCCCGGACCGCCCGGTCCTCCGCGTCCGCCGCCGAATGGCATCATGGCGGACTTCAAATTCGGATTGGCTGTATGAGCAGCCTGGATGGCGGCGCGCTCGGCATCATTCGCCGCTTTCACTGCTGCTGCGCGCTGTGTGTCGTCGGTGATGGCTGCTGCAGCCGTCAGTGCGGTCTGATGAGCCTGGACTGCGCTTTTCTCGACGGTCACGAGTGCATCGATGTTACTCAAGAACGCAGCATCTTTGGCTGCCATATCAGTGACCTGCTGCTGGGTCGGGACTGGACGTTTGGCAGCGGTGCCGGTGGAAGCGGCGCTGGAGATCTGCGCGAGGAATGGAACCGCCAGTGCGACTGTGGCGATCCCCGCCATGGCGCCGAGTGTGAACTTGCTGAGTTTCATACGAGTGTGGGGAAAAGAAATAAGTAAGAGGTGGTTAACCGTGCTCACTATAGGAGGTAGAGTTTAAGGTTTGGTTAAGAACCCATCGATCCTTCGCTTTGCCCATCCAATCCCCGTCTGGTAAGGTACGTCCGCTGTACGTGCGCCCGTAGCTCAGCTGGATAGAGCATCAGCTTGCGGAGCTGGGGGTCACAGGTTCGAATCCTGTCGGGCGCACCATCCTTCGCACAGCGAAGGATGCCCACCGTAGCTCCTGAGCTGCGGTTGTATTTATTGTGTCAGAGTCGCTGCGCTACGGATGGCGAGCCATCAAGAGCGAAGGCGGGCTCTCCTGCATGTTCAATGCAGGAACGTCTTCCTATGCAGCAGACATTGCCCATGTGTCTTGATTGCCTTGAAGTGCTCCGGGGCACCGTAGCCTTTGTGACCGTCAAATCCGTACTCTGGATGTGTCATCGCGGCTTTCACCATCCAGCGATCGCGAGTCACTTTGGCGATGATGGAGGCGGCACCGATGCACGGCTCGATGGAATCCCCGTGGATGATGGAGCTGTGCGGCCAGTCGAACCAGAAGGCGTCGCGTCCGTCGATCAGGATGTACAGATTCGAATGCTTCATTGAGACAGCTTTCACCGCCTGCTGCATGGCGATTTCCGTCGATGCAACAATCCCGATCCGATCGATCGTCGCGGCATCGGTCATCCCCACACCGAAGACGCAATGCTTGATCAGCCATTCGAATGATTCCTCCCGCTGCTTCGGCGTCATCTGCTTGCTATCTCCGATGATCACCGGAATAGATTTCTGCTTGGGCAGAACGCAGGCACCGGCAACCACGGGTCCTGCCAAGGCACCCCGACCGGCTTCGTCGACGCCGACGGTGATGATCTTCGCTGATGATTGTTTCGAGGTTTTCGACACCGGAGGAGACTAGCAGAATCATGTTCCGCGGGAAGCATCCTGCTCCCCATCAAAGAAAAATATTTTGAAATGGGGAGCGCAATGCTTTGCGCGACATTGTCAGATATACTTTAGTCACTCTTCCACTCTATCCTCATGAAACTCTTCCTCGATACCGCTAACGTCGCTCAGGTCGCTGAAGTAGCACGCTGGGGCGTCCTCGATGGCGTCACCACCAATCCTTCTCTCGTTGCGAAAGAGGGCAAGGATTTCAAAGCGGTGGTTCTGGAGATGTGTCAGCACGTGCCATGTGTGAGTGCTCAGGTCACGGCTCCGGATGTGGAGGGGATGAAGAGGCAGGGCGAGGAGTACGCGTCGTGGCACAAGCACGTCGTGGTCAAAGTTCCGATGACCGTCGGCGGTCTGGAGGTTGTGAAGTATCTTTCCGGCAAAAAGATCAAGACCAACGTTACACTCGTCTTCTCGGTCGCACAGGCGATCCTGGCTGCGAAGGCAGGTGCGACCATCATCAGTCCGTTCGTCGGGCGACTGGATGATATCGGCGAGGATGGGATGGGACTCATCAAAGAAATCATGGAAGTCTGGCAGCACTCGAAATTCGCCACTGAAGTTCTGGTGGCTTCCACACGTCATCCCCGGCATATTGTCGATGCTGGAAAGCTGGGCGCACACATCTGCACCATTCCGTACGAAGTGTTCGTAAAGCTGCCGAAGCACACGCTGACGGACAACGGGTACAAGAAGTTCCAGGAGGATTGGGGGAAGGTGAAGAAATAGCGCAGGATTCTTTCTATGAATATGTCCTGACCAGCGCAGGATTCTTCCTGCGATGTAGCGAGTAGTGGGTGGTGGGTAGTAGGATGGAGACCTATGCAACACATTGGTTTGATCGGCCTTGGAACGATGGGAGCCAACCTGGCACGCAATGCAGCCAAGAATGGAGCGACTGTTTCCATTTTCAATCGCACAAGAGAGAAAACCGATGCGTTCATGCAAGCCCATGGATCGGAGGGGAAGTTCATCCTCTGCTCCACCATCGAAGAATTCGTCCAGTCGATCCCAGCTCCACGATCGATCATCCTGATGGTCAATGCAGGAAAGCCTGTTGACGATGTCATCGACAGCCTCCTATCACCTATCACCTATCACCTATCACCACACGATGCCATTATCGATGCCGGTAATAGTCATTTCACCGACACCGAACGTCGCATCGCAAGTCTGGGAGCCAAAGGAATCCACTTTCTTGGCATGGGTGTGAGTGGCGGTGAGGAAGGAGCGTTGCTTGGTCCCAGCATGATGCCCGGGGGCAGCAGCGAAGCATTCCATCGACTCGAGCCGCTTCTTCAGAAGATGGCTGCCAAAGATGGGAGCGGGGGCAAGTGCATCGCGTACGTCGGCGGTGGTGGAGCCGGTCACTTCGTGAAGATGGTCCATAACGGCATCGAGTACGGTGATATGCAGCTGATCGCGGAAGCGTACCATCTGATGAAATCGTCGTTGAAGATGACGAATGCGGAGATTGCCGACACCTTTGAAGCATGGAACAGGAGCCGTGAACTCAAGTCGTTCCTGATCGAGATCACGGCGAAGATCTTCCGCCAGAACGACAATCTGGGAGAAGGGAAGTTGATTGACGCAATCAAAGGCGCTGCACGTCAGAAGGGGACTGGCAAATGGACCACGCAGTCGGCGTTGGATCTGGGTGTGCCCGTTCCGACGATCACCGCGGCAGTCGATGCCCGCTTCATGTCCGCGGCAGAAGAGCAGCGTTCCCTTGTTACAGCGTCGATGACCGATCTGGAATTTTCTCCCAGGAAAACGACACTCCGTTCTATCAAGGATGCGCTGCTTCTAAGTAAGGTGTCCTCGTACGCTCAGGGTTTCAAGCTGATCGCGGAGGCGAGCCGTGTTCACGGTTGGAATGTCGATCTCGCTGAGCTCTGCCGCATCTGGAAGGGCGGATGCATCATTCGCTCATCACTCCTCAAGACCTTCGAAGAGGGTTTTCGCTCGCAGACGAAGATGGTCTACCCGCCGCTCATCGAACTGTTCCGATCCCGCCATGCCAAGTGGCGCAAGGTGATCGCAGCCGGGGCTCTTTCAGGGATTCCCCTTCCGGCAATGTCGGCATCCTTAAGCTGGTTCGATGGCCTTCGGAGTACGTGGCTTCCGCAGAATCTCACTCAAGCCCAACGGGATTTCTTCGGTGCACATGGATTCGAGAGAATTGATCGGGAGGGGACATTCCATGCAGATTGGAAGTAGATGATGAGGACAATCTGTGACCGCCGCGCAAAGCATTGCGTTCCCTTTCAATAAAATCATTGAGGAAGAAGCGGATGCTCCCCGTGGTCGATACATCATCCCTCCTCCGTCGCCACTTCCTCCTTCTGCATTTCCTCGTCAGCCTTGGCTTGTGCTTGCCCCTGCTTCACCAGCTGTTCCGCCGATGGCTTCTCATCCGCAGTCTGCTGAAGAGCCTTGAGCTCCTGCTCACGCGTTTTTGTGCCGATGGATACTCCCTGTCGATCTTTGTTCTCCTGATCCCGCTTTTGCTCCGCATCCTTCTTCCCGTCCATTTTCTGCTGAAGCACTTGTCGCTTGAGCGATTGCAAGTCATTGGTTTTCGGCTTGAATCCTTCTTTCTTCAATTTGTTTTTGAGCGCCTCCCGTTTCGCTTTCGCGGGAGATTCCAGGAATTCTCTGGAGGATGTACTGCCCCGGATCTCTTCATCGTCGTAGTACATGGCGACAGTATACCAAGTCTGTTCTGCACAATCTTGTTTTAGACAGAGAAGAAGTGGAAGAACAGCAGGATCACGATGGTTGTGAGTCCGGCAGAGAGGATGGCAAGTGCGATGATGCCCAGTATCCACGGCAGCAACCATTCGAAGAGATATCCGAAGATCAGGTTGGTGAGCCACT
>CAINWJ010000053.1 GCA_903854455.1 Candidatus Peribacteria bacterium
AAGTTGTCGATTGCGAATGCAGTACCGTTTGCGTCGCAGATTCCAGCAACCGATGCAGTCACTGCACGATTGGCAGTCGTAGCAGCAGTGGCAATCCGAGCAGTTTTCGCATTCGTGGAGCCGGGAGGAGGACGTGCACTGCTTGCAATCCACGCACTCGACGCATCGTTCGCAGTGCTGTGCTCCCAAACAGTCGGCACAGTCCTTGTTGTGGATGGAGAAGTTTGTCACGTAGTAGCAATCCTCGTTGTATCCCGAGTTGATGCACATGTAGCAGTTCTTGTTGTACGGAGCGTGGTGCGTGTACGCCGAGTTCTCGCTTCCCATATTCATGATGCATGGTCGCGGCGCAGCCATGCTCAATTCTTTGAACTGCTTAAAGAACGGTTGCTTCGGATCGAATGCTCGTCCAGTAGCCAGCTGATCCCAGTCATCAGACCACCAGACTTTTTGATCGTAGACTTTGCAGGGCTTGTCGGCGGAGTAGATAGAGATGATGGTTGCTCCCGTTTTTGCACAGGTTCGGTGATAGAACATGCGTTCGTTGCGGTACGTGAGTCTTCTGAGTTGGCGGCAGTTGGGACAGAGGGTTGGCGGTGGGAGATCGTAACGGATGCCTGCGATGACAGGGGAGACTTTTTCAAAAAGCGCGAGATCGCCGGGAGTTATCTCGAAAGGTTGCTGGCACCAAGAATTTGCACAGACCTTTTGCATAGCCAAAGTATAACCTGAAGCCATTGAGCCAGTTTCAGTTGCCATTGAATATCCGATATATGGTCGGAGCGACTGGACTCGAACCAGCGGCCTCGTGGTCCCGAACCACGCGCTCTACCAACTGAGCTACGCCCCGACAGAAAGTGTTGGAAATCCAAAGATGGATCAAAGATCAAATTGGCTAGGCACCTGCCTGTCCTCCGAAGCATCGGCGAAGGAGGAAGCTACCCGCTGACTAACTGAGCATACGGAATAAAGTCCTTGTGATCAATTTTGGATTGTTTTGACTTCGTCGCGCAATGAATCGCACTCCTCAATTCACTGACATCGTTAAAATGATGAACACAAAAATAGATCAACTTCCTCGACAGATGTTAAGAATTCCTTACAATTCGCCCCTTTATGCTTTCAAACCCCCCGTCCTTCAGGACAGTGACTCTCGTAGTGCTTCACGTCGCCATGCTGGCATTCGTGATCGTTGCCATGGTGACGACGCTGCCGGTACAGGCGTTACCCATTTGAGGCTGTCTGCACTCTGATTCGATGATGGAAGGATGAGCTTGATGATCGAATGAATCAGGAGGCAGCAGAAAGAATCAAGTTAATCCTGCTAATCCTTTTAATCATGGTCATTTTCTAACCACCTCCTTCAGCGTGCCGGTCGCAGCTTCCTTACCGGGGTTGGTGGGCTTGGTACTCGTTTCCAGGGTGACCAGAACATTCGTGTGACCGGAGAGGTCATCCGTGACATCAAACGCCACCGAGTGACGTGCATCACCGACGATGCTCGTGAGTTCGCCGACCAGTACCGCATCAGCTCCATTTGCCTTGGTCATCCAGACCATCAGTTTCTTGCCGTCCGTTCGCGGAATGATATTCAGGTTGATCACTCCCGTGAATGCGTTGTCCTCGAACTGGCGGAGGAAACCAACGCCGTTTGCAGAAACTTCCTTGGTGCCTTCCATGGCTCCGTACCAGAGGTGGGTCATTTTGCCGTGTGCAGGATTCAATGCATTGTTCTTATTCGTGATCCTGTTGTATTCCTGAATCTTCTCAGATGCCGACTTGTCCGGAGTGATAGGTGTCTGAGTACCGCACGCGGTGAGAGCGATTGTTAGGAGCAGGCCGATGGCAGGGAGACGGAGAGAGCGCATAAGAAAATGTAGAATGTAGAATGTAAAATGTAGAATTAGTTCACTGAGATCATAAACGAAATGATTGTCCATTGCACCCAAACATTTACCACAATACCCCACGGGGTCTGGCGGCGGTTTTCAGACGAAGTTCCATGGCTTTGTTCTCGATGCGCTTGGCGAGATCCTGATAATGCGGGGCATCCGATGGGTATTGCTTTGCAAGAAGGTTCAGTAGCGCGATGCATTCCTCGACATTCGGCGACAGCCCGATGAAGTGCGAGTTACGTTCGATGGCAGCAGCAAATTTTTCGGTCAGAGCATCCACACTTGGGCGAATCCGGTCGCGATCTTCCTTCTTCTGCTCCAGTAACGTCATCAGTGCCCGCGTGATACCGACATCATTCCATCGACCCAGCTCGAACGCGCGACGGTAGGACCACAGGGCGCCGTCCGTATCTCCGGTTTGTCGCTGCAACGATCCGAGCAATGACCAGGCTCTGGTATCTTTCTGGTTCAGTTTGAAGTAGGCATCCAGCGAAGTCCGCGCGGCGTCAGTCAGACCTTCGCTCATTTCCAGACTTGCCTGTGTCAGCTGATCATCACGTGGGAAGAGGGGAGAGTGGATTGCTGAAAAAATTTGGAGAGCCTCCGCTGTTCTGCCACTGATAAGTGCCCGTCTGGCAAGCGAGAACTCCATGAGTTGCCAGGAACAGAAGAGCGTTGCCGGCAGGAGAATCATCGCGACAATGATCTGAAGCCAGCGTTCAGGGAAATGAATGCCCTCACCGGATTTCGTTGTACTTCCCAGGAAACCGAGCGTCATCCAAAACGGCAGGCAGATGCCGACGAACTGGAGGTTGTAGTCGATGAGATTGTGGAGGAGGACGCCGAGGAGACTGACGAGAAAACAGATGGTGAGAAAGTATTGATTGGAAGGGACTGGTAGCTGGTAGCTGGTAGCTGGTAGCTGGGGGTGAATGGCAGTATCACAATTTTCAATTTTCATTTTACAATTTACAATTCTTTTCATGCCTCCAATCACTGCCAACATAACGATCAAAAGCATGAGCCCCGCCGCCGGCATTCCCCGCTCCATGGCAAGTTTGAGGAAGACGTTGTGGGCGTGGTCGGAGGTCGCCAGTACCTCGGTTTGCAGCTCTGGCTGGATGAACCGGAAGCTATAGGGTCCAAAGCCGAGGATCGGTTTCTCGGCGGCGAGCATCGCTGCCTGCTTCCAGAACTGCACGCGCTCCGTTATGGAAGACGAGCCTTCGTCTGAGGACAGCGTGGCTTTCTTCACGACGGATTCCACGGCGTTGAATTGAGATCGAATTTGATTGGTTCCTGCGAAGACGAGGATGCCGACGATGACGATCAAACTTCCGTGCACGAGAACTTTCTTCCATGGAATCAGCCAGCCCCGATGCCAGAGCATCAATCCTCCGAGGATGAACAGTTGTGCTATCAGTGTCAGTAATCCTCCGCGTGAGAAACTCAAGAAGAGCGAGCCTAAGATCAATCCCAGTACTCCGATGCCGATGGCATGTTTGAAGATCGAACGTTTCTCTGATGATCGGTACACACTCCAGAGTGCGAGTGGCCAGGCGAGTAAAAGGTACTCCGCCCAGGCATTGGGCCAGTAGTCGGTGTGAAATCTCCAGTCGAAGAATGTCCCGACCGCGCGGTTCACAGGCTGGAGGCAGTAGACCACGAGTCCTATGCCGCAGGCGATGAGCGTGACGGACGCGATCGTTTTCGCGAACCGGACTTTGAAGGCGGGATCTTCCTTCGTCTGATCCATCGTCACACAGAGGAGGAGGAAGAGGGAAGTAGTCTGCAGCAGCTCATCGAATCCGTAGTTGCGTGTTGAGGAATAGATGAAGCTGATCAGCGTCCAGATGACGAGTGCTGCCGCAGTCCAGATGATGGATCGGCTGAGGAGCGTCTGACGATGGTAGCTGATAGTCTTGCGCTCAAAATAATTCCAGAATGCTATGACGGACGCGCCCAGAGCAAGGATGAGAGTCGCATCCAGTGATTTGCCGCCGCGCCACAGCACACCGAAAACAATCAGGAAGAGTATGGCCCATTGGATCAGTGGAATGTTGCGAAGGCGCATCGAAGAAAGTGTGCAGTAATCGAATGGGATGGGAAACAGAAGACACCGCAAGGTCATTTTATGCTTTGTCTCCATCCTCATTGTACATTCTACATTGTACATTCCACATTCGCTTCATGTCTCTCCCACGTCGCTTCGCTGCTCTCCGGAAAATTCTCGATGCGACGAATGTGCATGTCGTTATCACCAATCCCGACGGTCGTATCATCTATGCCAATGCAGGAGCAGAGAACCATACCGGTTTCATGATCACTGAAATGATCGGGAGGAAGCCCGGAGAACTATGGGGCGGGAAGATGCCGAAGGATTTTTACGACACCATGTGGCATACCATAGATGCTGAGAAGCGACCGTTTACCGAGAGCATGCGCAATTGCCGGAAGAACGGTGAGCCGTACTGGCAGGAGGTGCATATTTTGCCGGTGCTGGATCAGCAAGGAGGAGTGGAGTGCTATCTGGGGATTGAGTTTGATAAGGATTCGGTTGAAAAAGAGGCATTTCTCGCTCTTATGAATCAGGCAGAATTCAAGTCATTGAACGTTCAGTGGCCGGAGAGGTGGTAGAGCAGGGGATTAGTAATCGGGGTCGGGGTCGGGGTC
>CAINWJ010000054.1 GCA_903854455.1 Candidatus Peribacteria bacterium
CGCGGGGGCGTCTCCGGATCTTTCATGCCAACATCAACCTCTGATCGGAATTTGGGATCATCCATGCCAACACAAGCCTCGGATTGGGGACAGGAATCGTCAATGCCAAAAGAGCCCCAAATGTTTAATGAGATGCCCCCAGTTTCAATTGAGATGCTCCCGATTCTAATTAAGACGTCCCACGGGGGCTCTGGATCTTTCATACCAACATCAACGTTCGATTGTGGCGTCTCCGGATCTTTCATGCCAACATCAACGTTCGATTGTGGCGTCTCCGGATCTTTCATGCCAACATCAACCTCTGATCGGAATTTGGGATCATCCATGCCAACACAAGCCTCGGATTGGGGACAGGAATCGTCAATGCCAAAAGAGCCCCAAATAATGAATGAGACGCTTCCGATTCCAATTGAGCCTCCAATTTTAATTGAGACGCCCCCGCGGGGCGTCTCTACACAACGCGCGACTGCAATGCCATCCGAATATTCAATCTCTTCCGTGCCGACGCAAACCTCTGATCGGGGCGTCTCTACACAAGATGGGGAACAACCTGGTGCAAAATCCCTACCGAAACATTGGGTACCAGGTTCTCTCGGAACCATCATCAACCAATTCAAAATGTCCTGCACGAAACGAATCCGTAATGGAGGCTTCCCCGAATTCTCCTGGCAACCCCGTTACCACGACCGGATCATCCGGTCATCAGCCGAACTTGCGGCGATACGGAAATACATCCGCACAAATCCGGAACGTTGGACAAAGGAAACGATTCCATGGGATGAGGATGGGTATGCGTGGGGGTTGTAGTGTGTCGGATTCGTAGAGACGCCCCGGCGGGGCGTCTCTATATGGTAGGGCTACTCCCCATCACCATTTCATGGCATGCTTCCTCCAATGAAGAAGCTCCTGATCCACGGCGGCTCGGTTGTCACGGACAAAACGATCGAACCAAAAGACGTTCTTCTTTCGGTGACCGGAGAGATTGAGGAAATAAAGGAAGGGATCCCCGAGAAGCGCAGTGAAGAAATTATCGAAGCGAAAGGTCTTCTGATTTTTCCATTGCTGATCGACTGTCACGTTCATTTCCGCGAGCCCGGGATGGAACACAAGGCGACGATGGAAACGGAAGCGGCTGCGGCGCTTGCCGGTGGGGTCGGCACGGTTTGCGAGATGCCGAACACCATTCCACCCACCGTGACGATCGATGCGCTCAAAGACAAGGTTGATCGGGCGGAGAAGGTAGCCGGATGTTCGATGAAGTTTTTCTTCGGAGTGACCGAGGCATCGCATAGTGCTGAGCTGCACAAGCTCTGGACTGGTACGTCCATCGAACTCAAGCGGATCAAGCATCACTGTGCCGGCGTGAAGCTCTACCTCGATCATTCCACGGGCAATCAGAAGGTGACAGCTGACCTTGCGGAAGAGGTATTTAAGATGTGCGGGGAACTGAAGATTCCGCTGGTCGCGCATTGCGAGGATCCTGCAATAAATGCTCAAGCGAAGGTAGAGACGCCCCGGCGGGGCGTCTCAACGAATGATGTGTCGATCCATTCATCGATGCGCCCACCGGAATCGGAAGCCGTTGCCATCGAACACGCAATTGATCTGGCGATGAAGTACAAAGCACCACTGCACATTGCCCATCTTTCCACCAAGCAGGGAATCGGGATGGTTCGTGCTGCGAAGAAGCTTGGGATCGGAGTGACGTGTGAAGTCGCGCCTCATCACCTCTTCCTGACGACGGACGATTACGAACGACTTGGAACTCTTGGAAAGATGAATCCCCCGCTCCGATCATCCGATCATCGCGATGCGCTGTGGGCAGGGATTGCGGACGGCACCGTCGACTGCATTGCCACCGATCACGCACCGCACCTATTAAGCGAAAAGAAAGCGGGCAATCCGCTGGATGCGCCAAGCGGCGTGCCCGGCGTCGAAACAATGCTTCCACTTCTTCTCACCGTTGCTGCCGGGAAATGGCCCCGGGGGAGCGACCAGCGACCAGCGACCAGCGACCAGCTGACCTATGCTGGTATCGTTCGTCTCTGCTTCACCAATCCCAATCGAATCTTTTCCCTTGGGCAAGATGGGATTAGAAAAGGCGTCCACGCTCGCTTGCTGGTTATTGATCCGACGGCGACATCGGTGATTACTCCGGTCAATCTGCATTCCAAGTGCGGCTGGACGCCATATGAGGGATGGGAGACGACGGGGAGGATCGAGCGAGTGATCCAATGAATAATTAAAACACGAGATTCTGCATCATCCCGAAATTACTCCTGGCAACATAGCAAAGCCGTCGCCATGAAAAATTTCTGCATATTCAAATTGATCTGAGATTCTTCCTGCGGGAAGTTGAATCTCCATCATCCGATTGGTACCATCCGACTATCCTTTCCCTTTCCCTCTTTTTACTATGAATAAGAAATATATCGCCATCGCTGCAGGACTCTGCGCAGCACTCATTCCGGCTTCCGTTGCTCTCGCGGCACAGGTGCGCGCCTACAGCAGGGCACCCGGCAAGCAGACGACCGTCCAGCAGACGACCCGCCGTTCTATGCGCGATGCCACGTATCAGACCCGCAATGCACAGGCTGCCATCCGCCGACGTCATGCTTCGAAGAATGCTAGTTTCGTCAGCGGCTCACAGGCCACCAGTTCGTCATCCAGCAGCTCTTCGTCTTCATCTTCAGAGGGCAGCAAGTAATTCCGGATATTCCGAAAATCCCCTCGCGTTCGCGGGGGGATTTTTTTGGTGACGATTTACCCAAGCTTAGACCTCCACAACAATCGGCATCACCATCGGTTCCCGATCGAGCTTGTGCCGGAAGAACCGGAACAGAGCGCTCGTGACCTCGCGCTTGAGGTTGCTCATCGATTTCTCGCCGCGGGCAAGTGCATCCTCGTACGCTTTGCGAATGGTGGCAGTCGCTTCCTTCTGGATCGCCGCCTGCTCCGAGCCGTAGATGAGACCGCGGGAGAGCAGGAGCGGATCGGAGACGAGCCGCATCGATTCCGCATAGACTTTGATGACGGCGATGAACATGCCTGCATTGGCCATGATCTTGCGATCATCCATGATGCGTTGGCCTTCGCCGCCCGCTCCGCGACCGTCGATGATGATGTCGTTGGCGGTGAACTTCTGCTTCGACTTCCGGGCATTTCCCTGCTTGTCGAATTCCAGTATTTCACCGTTGGTGAGCAGATGGATCTGATTGTCCGGGTAGCCGATCGACCGTGCGAGATCCGCATGAGCGGCACGCATGTACGGTTCACCGTGCTCCGGAATGATGTGCTTGGCGCGCACCAGCCGGTGCATGAGCAGAATGTCGTTCTGGTAACCGTGACCCGTGGTATGGAGCGCCAGCTCCTGATTGGTCACCACTTTGGCGCCGAGCAGGTTCAGGTTATTGACGACTTTGGCAACCGCGCGTTCATTCCCGAGGATCGGGTTACTGCTCAGGATGACCGTGTCGCCTTTCTTCACCCGTACATGCTGGTGAATGCCGAGACCCATGCGGGCCAGGCTAGCGCGCTCCTCTCCCTGGGATCCGGTCGTCAGGATGACGACTTCACGATCGGGGATTTTCTCCATGCCGGGTCCGACTTTGCGGATGAGACCGCGCGTGGAGTTGATGTATCCGAGCTGCTGCGCGATCTCGATGTTCTGTTCCATCGAACGACCGGAGACATAGACCTTGCGGTTGAGTGTCCTGGCATGTTCGATGACCTGTGCGAGACGGTTTAAGAGTGAGCTGAACGTCGAGATGATCAGCCGGCCCTTCGCATCGCGCATCAGGTTGAAGAGTGTCTCCGAGATGACTTTTTCGGAGAGCGCATTACCCGGTTTCGTGGCGTTGGTCGAGTCAGCGACGATGGCGAGGACGCCCTTGTCTCCCAGTTCAGCGAGACGCTGAAAGGAAGCGGGTGGTTCGTTCATCGGTGTCAGGTCGAACTTGAAGTCACCGGTATGGACGATGGTGCCGTAGGGAGTATGAATGGCAACGGCAGCGGAGTCCGGAATAGAATGCGTCACGCGGAGGAACTCGATCTGCACGCGTCCGAGCTGGAGCGGCTTGGCGAAGTCCACCGTATGGAGCCGCGCTTTTGATGTCAGCTTCTCCTCATCCAGGCGCTTCTTGACGAAGGCCATCGTGAGCTTGGTGCCGTAGCACGGCGGAAAGTGAAGTGATGGCAGCAGGTGCTGTACCGCTCCGATGTGGTCCAGGTGACCGTGCGTGAAGATGATCGCCTTGATCCGGTTCTCGCGTCCGCGGATGGCGGTCGTATCGGGGATCAGGTAGTCGATACCGGGCATGTCCTCTTCCGGGAACTGGAGACCGAGGTCGATGATGTACAGATCGCCATCGACTTCGATGACGAAGCAGTTGCGACCTACTTCCTCAAATCCTCCGAGGGGGTAGACGCGTAGAGCCCGTGAGCCGCCGGTGTCCGGCTGCCGTTGTGGTGGTCGGTTCTGCGGCTGAGCATTGCCTCCCTGTCGCTGTGGTTGGCGATGTTGGGGCTGAGGGTTTCCGCCCTGTCGTTGCTGCTGAGGAGCAGATTGTTTCGGGACATTGAGTCCCGTGCCTGTGATGTGTGGGGTCGGTGATTGCGCGGCAGGTGCCGGCGGGTGTGGGTTTCGTAAAGAGGCGGCCCCAACGGCCTTCTTCACCCACTCTTGAACTGATTTCATCTGAAAATGGAATAAATAGAAATGGATATGAACTATCCAGACACCATAGTACTCCCCCCGAAGGAACAACGCAAGTAGACTTTTGTTGTCATATCATTTATTTGGCTTAGGTATAATAAATTATTAGTTATGAGAAGATGACAATTGAAGGGAAATGACCTATGCTCAAATACTCAATCTCCTACGATTGAGAGTTCGAAAATTGGGAATTCATTATTCATGCATTGAGTCAGTCCAATGTTGCAGGGAGATATAGCAAAGCCGTCGCCATGAAAAATTTCCGTTGCGGTTCCCCGTGAGCGGAGCGTGAAAAATTTCACTGTTTGAACCCAGCACCCTTCCGAAATAACAGCTGCATCATCCGATTTCTGTGATATTTGGAAGAAACCTCGGAAGGGTGCTGGGTGAGTTTGAAATTTTTAGCGCAGCGAGCGGCGTGGAACCGCAGGAAATTTTTCCAGAGGCGACTTTCTTTCTTTGCCTACTTTCTTTCGAAACCGAAAGAAA
>CAINWJ010000055.1 GCA_903854455.1 Candidatus Peribacteria bacterium
TACCAACGTCTTGCCTGAACCCACATCGCCTTCCAGTAACCGAGACATCGCCTTGCCCTGCTCCATGTCTTTGAGAATCTCGTAGATGGCGACCTTCTGACCGCCGGTCGGCGTGAAGTTGAGCGACTGGAAGAATGCCTTGATCAACTCCACATCCATCGGAATCGTGAGGCGATCCTGCTTCTCGCCCTGCCACTGCTTCTTCCGCTCCAATGCCTCTTCCTGCACACGGAACATCTCCTCGAAGGCACATCGCTCCCTGGCCTTGGCAAGCTTCTCCGGCGTTGTCGGGAAGTGTAGTTCGCTGATTGCCTCCGATCGTGACAGCAAGCGTTCATCAGCAATAATTTCCTTCGGAAGCGTTTCCGGGAGCGCAGCGATGCAATTCTTCACGAGCACCATCTTTTCCCGGAGCCACCGAGTCGTGATCACATCAGTCTGTGGATAGACGGCAACGATCCTCCCGGCATGGAGCGGAGTTTCGCGTCTGGAATCTTCAAACTGCGGGCTCTGCAGAACCAGCTTGTACCCGCTCTCCATCACCTTGCCGATGAGTGTCACGCCCTGACCTTCCTTGAGCATCCTCAGGATGTGCGGCTGATTGAACCATACCACCTCGGCGCGGTTCCCGCTCTCATCCAAGAACACACCTTGAATCAGCGCCTTCCTGGATCTTGTCCGTACGTACTTCAGTTTTTCCATCGTGCCACGCAGGGTGACCTTCTCGCCAAGCGGTGCATCAACCAGTGTTGTGATGTGGCTCAGATCCTCGTAATCACGGGGCAGAAAGAGGAGAAGATCCTGCACAGTCTTGATGTCCATCTTCACAAGCGCATCCACGAACTGCTGCGTGGTCCTAAGGAGTGCCGTCGTCAGTTCATCCCGAAGCTGCATGGGTATGATTGTACACCTCCTTCGCTCGTGCCCATCTCAGATACAGACGAATCTCCAATCACTATTCGTCAACACACTCGCAAGTTGCGGCACCGCTGGCGACACATTGGTTCATGCCACAGCGCTTTCCCAGACCGCACACCCCATTACAAAGACCGTATTTACCATCATCAGACAACTCGAAATTACAGGATTTAATCGTGCAACCACAGGTTATCTCATGTGTGGAAGGATCCATTTCTAAACCACAAGTTGCAGGTTGACCATCAATTGGCAGACAGGAACCTTCGCAGACTCCTAGACCGGTTTTTCCGCATTGCGGCATCGTACAGGCGTTCTTCTGGGCAAGGGAACATTCGGAAGCTGTCGAGAATTGGTTCCCAAGACAATCCTTGGGGTTCATTTCCTTGCACTCTGGTCCGGTTCCATCCGTAGAACAGCAGAAGACATTCGGTGGCTGACAACCATTGGTCAATGCCAAGGTACAGGCATCATTCGTAGAGAATTCTGTGGAAATATTCTCAGGACAGACGGAACTCGGGTAACAGAAATAACCAGGACCGGCAGAATCCTGCTGATCACGTCTCTGACAGCAATACTGTTCATCGGGGATAAATGGCTCCGAACTCGACGAAGAACATACGGGAACATTGAGTGCCGCATTAAGACATTCATTCGAACTATCAAACGTGGTTCCGGATGAACAGGATGATTGCGGCATTACACACCCCAAAGTAGGACTTGGCGAATGGGGATCACAGCAGTACTTCATGGTTGACGGCTGCGAGGATTCGGAACAATTGTTATACCTCGCCTCCTCACACATATCTGATGTAATAAAAACACCAAGTCCGTTTTCACAGGCATTGCTCGGAAAACACGTTGGCCCGCTTACGTCAGAAGCTGGCTTGCAACAGTACATCATTGCGGATGAGGATTGGCATCGATTTTTGGCTGCCTCAGTACATAGCTCACTAGTTGGAAATGATGGTGCATTTGCCGGACACGTCTGACTGCCCTGACAGAAGAATTGACTATTCTCTCCACTGATACAGCAGTAGACACTAGAAGAAGAGGAAGAAGTCGAAGAGAAGCAATGCTGACTAAAGGCAGCTTCCTCACATGTCTGCTGATTGGCAAAAGCAAATTGTGACGAACCGCAGGAAGACTGTGGGTAGCCACAACCCTGAATTGCCGCTGCTGTATCCAGAGTCTGATCGCAGCAATATTTTGAAGGAGGCGACGAGCAAACCCCCGAACGGTAAGCACTAAGACATTCAGATGCCGTGCTATAAACAGTCGCAAGCCCTGAGCAAGATTGTGCAGCGACGCATGTATCAAAATTGGTGCGCGTATCACAACAGAAGACTGCGGGGCAGCCCTTGGTCGCAAACTCATTGCACTCGGTTGCATTGACGAACGATACTGTCCCCCCACGACAAGGTTCCGATCTGGGAAGACAATTGTCAGATACAGTTATCCCATAAGGATCACAGCAATAATACAGCGACGGAGAAGACGGAGAAGTTTCTGTAGGCGTCGTTCCGCAAGCCGACTTATACGAATTATTACATTCATCTAGATTCAAATAGCCTCCCGGACAGTTCGGATACTTCTGAGGCACCACAACGCAATTCCCATTGCAATCACCATGCGAATAGTATGTACCTTCTAAGCAGCTGTCAGATGGGTCAACGCAAGTGCAATACCCCATCCCAGGATCATTCCCATAAATCTGTTCAGGAATCCACCACATACAAGATGACCTGGAATCGGTGCAAGTTCCTTCACACGTCGGAGGACCTGACTGCTGTCCACAGGGAAGAAGATTTGAGGGCAATACACTGCCCCGAAATGATGATTTCGTCATCGGAGAAACCTGAAACAGGAGAACACCAAGGACCAGAATCATCACACTGACGAGAAAGCGTGTCATGACACTCATGGTGCGAAACCAGCCGAGGAGAGAAGAAAATGCGATCATGGATTGGATGGATTCAATTGGCAGGAACAGCGTAGAACATTCATCTCCGGCTTGCAGTCAGTCACGCAACGATAATGGTTCCCGGCAGCGTCGTCATCGCAGAAGCCGCTGCACGTCGCACGATCAGGAGGATCACCGGTCTTGAGACCACAGGGTCTGGTGAGGCAACCGCAGATCCACTGATTCGTTTCATTGAACGTCCACCCGCATGTCCCGACACAGCTACCTCGACAGAAATCCTTACCGTCCACTTTCTCCAGATGGCAACCTACTGAAGCCGAACTGCTGGCAACAGCTGGAGCACTCGATGCAGACTGAGCCCAAGGATTTGTAAGAGAAAAGTTCTCCATCGGCATCACGAGAATCAAATCCCCAGGACCGACACTCACCTCTGACAATGAAGAAGTGAACCCAATACCCAGTGTTGATTCGTATAAGCCGATCTTCGGTTCTGACCGGGCAGATTCCGTCACGAAGAACTGTCCGGGGAAGCGTTCAGCATACGTGAATGGTGTCTGAGGACTTGCCTTGAGTCGTGCCAAAGCATCCCGCTCGCGCTGACCGGAGACAACAGGATTTCCATTCGAATCAGCCTTGCTGTACGCATATCCGTAAAACTTCGCCCCAATCGGGATTAGTGAGGTCAGAGGCACTTCTCCCGAAGTAGAAGACGGTACCTTCACAAGGTAAGCGGTACCGGCGACAAATTCCAAAGTGGAATCCTCTGGCTCCAGCAAGACATCAGTCATCCTAGTACCATTGCGTGACCCCATATCCTGAAGGTACCCACGAAGAGTGGAGGTCGTGAAGAATGGACTCGGAAGACTGTTCTCGGAAACGATTGTCTCAGTCGATACATAGAAAAAATAAGCACCAACGATCAGGATGAAGACACAGCCGATCAGGAATGTAGTTGACCGGAGAAAACGGAGTGACGAAAACATGGATGAGCCGTAGACAACACTATCGCATATTTGTCAGTGTGTTATCAATTGCAATGTAGGAGATTCCTCACTGATAACAGTGGCTAAAAAAGCCAAAATCCGCTATACTGACGGTGATGGCAGACTACGCAAAAACAATGGCGGGTAACGGACAGATCAGCGAAGCCGACCAGAAGAAAGTCGGTCAGGCGTTCGGTGGTGACATGGGCGACGAACACAAGAACTTCTGCACGACCATTACCAAGCTCTTCGAAACCGGTCAGATCGATGTCATGAAACCTGAGTCATTCCTCAATCAATCCGTCTACGATTCGCTGGA